>CACXDR010000060.1 GCA_902766415.1 uncultured Lachnospiraceae bacterium | reverse complement strand
TACTACAAGAAGTATGAAAAGGTCTCTACCTACGAGGGCGATACCGGCGTGAACTATGAGTACAACGTGACGAAGATCACGGACGCCGACGGCGAGACCCGCACCATCGTGAAGAAGACCAAGATCGAGGACGAGGACGACGAGGACTGATCCCGGACACTCTGAAATGCCCGCGCCTGCCGGAAAACCGGCAGGCGCTTTTTTATGGTATAATCAGGTCATGAAAAAAACCGGCCTTTCGAAAACCTTAAAGCTTCATTTTCTCAGGCTTCTCGTAAGAGGAAGCCTGTTTGCCGCGGCCATTGCCGTATACGCGGCGAACAGCGGAAGCTCGCTTTTTGAGCGTTTCGGCGGGTTCCCGCACATTCTTGTGCTTGTCTGGCTCCTCTTTATCCCGGAGATGGTCCTCCGCATGTTCCCGTCCCGCGTTGAGAGCATGGGCTGCGGGCGCCAGTTCCGGAAAAACCTCCGGCCATATACCGGCAGCATCCGGCCGCTCCCGCTCCCGCCGGAGCTTGCGGGTCCCCGCGCGGGACTTGTCCGCTCCCTCCGTACCGCTGCGGCGGCCGGCTCCTGGTTCGCGCTGAACGGCATCATCCTCCTTCTCTACAGGAGGGGCATTCTCGACGAGGGCGCGCTGCTCCTGGTATCGCTTTTCTACTCGGTCTGCGACATCATCTGCATCCTCTTCGTCTGCCCGTTCCAGCTCTGGTTCCTGAAAAACCGGTGCTGCACCACATGCAGGATCTACAACTGGGATTTTCCCATGATGTTCACGCCTATGTTCTTTATTGACCACTGGTACCCGCGTGTGCTTGCGCTTGTTTCGCTCGCCGTGCTCCTCCAGTGGGAGGTGAAGCAGAAGCTTTATCCGGAGCGCTTCTTTGAAGAGACCAACGCGTCCCTCGCATGCAGGAACTGTGAGGAGCGTCTCTGCCGCTTCAAGCGCCATATCCGCCCCGGTGTCTACGACCGCACCGGCCGCCCCTGATGACATTTTCACGGCTTTATAGTAAAATAAAAGCAGCGTTTCTACGCTTCGCATCCAAGGTATAATCAACATCACAAGGAGGTAACATCCATGAAATTCTATAAATGTGAAGGCTGCGGCAAGATCGCTGTGCTGTTCCGTGAGTCCGCATGTCCGACAAAGTGCTGCGGCGAGCCCATGGTCGAGGTCGTTCCCGGCACCGTTGACGCGGCGAGGGAAAAGCACATCCCGGCTGTCACTGTGAACGGGTCCACGGTCGAGGTCGCTGTCGGCAGCGTTGAGCACCCCATGCTTGACAAACACTATATCGAGTGGATCATCCTCGAGACGAACCAGGGCTTCCAGAAGAAGGACCTGAAGCCGGGCGACAAGCCGTTCGCAAAGTTCGCGCTCGCGGAGGGCGAGGTCGCGGTCGCGGCATACGAGAGCTGCAACCTGCACGGCATCTGGAAGGCAGACATCTGAATTTATCTCAGCGGGATGCACACGCGCGCAGCTCGCAAATCCCGTAAGCAGGACTTGAATGAACAGACAGGAGGCGGCACGATGTGCCGCCTCCTGCTTTAGATGTTGGGGATTCCTGCCCTCCGCGGCGGTCCGGCCTTCACCGGCCGTCCGGCCACGGGAAGACCTCCTGCACCAGGATGTCGTAAAGGCGTCCCGCGCCGAGGTCGAAGATCCACGGGATGTGGCGCTCGCTGTACTCGAGCCCGCGCGCGCGGACGTCCTCGATGCACCGGTACGCCCCCTCGACCGGGCGCGCTTCGTCATACTCGCAGCCGAACAGGACCCGCTCCTTCGCGGCGCCGAGCAGCGCGCTATTCAGAAGGGGAACCAGGCCGGCAGACGCCTCATGGAGCGCCTTGTCGAGGGCTTCCGCGCCACCAAGGACGTGCGCCGTATAGGATAAAAGAGAAAAGAGCTGGCTGTGCACGCCGGCGCACACGACCGTATCGAATTCCCGCGGGGCCAGTATGGCCCGGAAGTCCTCCGCAGAGGTATAAAGCTTCTCACGAAGCGGGAGCCACGCGGAAAGAGGCTCCTCTCCCGCCGCCAGGCTGCCGCAGAACGCCCGGACGTCCGAAAGCGTGATCCCGGTCAGCGTCGCCTCCCTGAGGACCAGTCCCCCGCCTTCCCGGAGGCCGTACTGGCGGAGCCCCTCTTCCATGGCTTCTCTGTCCTGATCCACCAGCGTCACATGTCCGTACCGTGCCCTAAGCTCCCGGAGGTCAAGGTCGCAGCAGCGTCCCGCGCCGATCACCGCAAGCTTTTTCATATGCGCGCGTTC
>CACXDR010000059.1 GCA_902766415.1 uncultured Lachnospiraceae bacterium | reverse complement strand
TTCGCGATCACGTTCGATTTGATATAACGCCCGTTCACGCAGTAATGCTCCATGGAGCGCGAGCCGCGCGAGACCTCGGGCCTGCCGATATAGCCGCTCATATGGAAGAATTCATTCTCCGCGTCGACCTCGATCAGGGAGTTCGCGGTATCGCGGCCGTAAAGCTGGTAGATGATGTCCTTCAGGCTTCCGTTCCCGCTCGTGTGGAAACGGTTCTGCCCGTTCACGATGAAGCGGAACGACACCTGCGGGTTCGCGAGGCAGAGCTGCTCCGCGAGCTCGGAGACGTGCGCCGCCTCGGTCGCCGGGGATTTCAGGAACTTTTTCCTGACGGGCGTGTTGAAGAAAAGGTCACGCGCGATCACGGTCGTGCCCTCCGGCGCGCCGACCTCCTCGAAGACCCGTTCCTCACCGCCCTCGGTCACAAACCGGGTGCCGGTCAGCGACGCGGCGGTCTTCGTGATGATCTCCGTCCTCGCGACGGCGGAAATGCTGGAAAGCGCTTCACCGCGGAAGCCCAGCGTCATCACGCCGGAAAGGTCCTCCGCGGTGCGGATCTTCGACGTCGCGTGGCGGAGGAACGCCCTGCGCACCTCGTCCTTCGCGATGCCGCTGCCGTTGTCGGTGACCCGGATGAGGGTCGTGCCCCCGTCGCGGATCTCGATCGTGACCGCCGAGGCGCCGGCATCGACCGCGTTTTCACACAGCTCCTTCACGACTGACGCAGGCCGCTCTATGACCTCGCCTGCCGCGATCTGGTTGATCGTTTCATTGTCCAGAAGATTTATGCTCATCCGTTGTTCTTTCTCAGGAGATCCTGGAGACGGTAAAGCGTGTTCAGTGCCTCGATCGGCGTCATGCGCGAAAGGTCGGCGGCAAGGATCTCGCGTTTCACGGGATCCTTCTCCTCCGGCGGCTCGGGCGCGAAAAGCGAGAGCTGCACGGGAGTCTCATCCGCGCCGTCCTTTTTCTTCCCGCGGGAAGCGGCCTCCGCCTTAGCGACCTCCGCGGCGCGCGTGGCGATGTCCGCGCCGGAAAGCTCCTCCACAAGCTCCTTCGCCCGGTCGGTGACCGCCTTCGGGACGCCCGCGAGGCGCGCGACCTGGATGCCGTAGCTCCGGTCCGCCCCGCCGCGCACGATCTTTCTTAAAAAGACGATGTCATCGCCCTGCTCCTTGACCGCGACGCAGTAATTCGATACGCCGGGGATGGTGCCCTCAAGCTCCGTGAGCTCATGGTAATGCGTCGCGAACAGGGTCTTGGCGCCGAGAAGGCGCGGGTTCGCGATGTGCTCGACGACCGCCCAGGCGATGGACATGCCGTCGTAGGTGGAGGTGCCGCGGCCGATCTCGTCGAGGATGACCAGGCTGTTCCTGGTCGCGTTCCTTAAAATATTCGCGACCTCGGTCATCTCCACCATGAAGGTGCTCTGCCCGCTCGCGAGGTCGTCAGACGCGCCCACACGTGTGAAGATCCGGTCGCAGATACCGATGTCCGCGGCTGCCGCCGGGACGAA
The DNA here is from genome assembly GCA_902766415.1 of uncultured Lachnospiraceae bacterium. Next base: position 640 of record CACXDR010000059.1, on the reverse strand, counting down.
GGAGCCCATCTGCGCCATCAGGACGATCAGCGCGGTCTGGCGCATGTAGGTCGATTTTCCGGCCATATTCGGGCCGGTGATGATTGAGACGCGGTTTTCCTTCGCGTCAAGAAGCGTGTCGTTCGGGACGAAGCGCCCGGAATCCATCATGCGCTCGACGACGGGATGCCGTCCGCCGGTGATGGTGATCCTTCCGTGCGTGTTGATCTCCGGACGGACGTAATCGTACTTCTGCGCCGCTTCCGCGAGCGACGCGAGCGCGTCCGCCTCCGCGACCGCGTGCGCGGTCTCCTGGATGCGCTTCACCTCCGCAGCGACGGTCTCGCGGACCTCCGTGAAGAGCTCATACTCTAACGACAGGAGCTTGTCCTCCGCGCCGAGGATGGTCTCCTCGAGCTTCTGGAGCTCGGCGCTCGTGAAGCGCTCGGCGTTGGTGAGGGTCTGCTTCCGGATAAAGGTGTCCGGGACCATCCCCAGGAAGGAGTTGGTAACTTCAAAATAGTATCCGAAGACCTTGTTGAAACGGATCCGGAGGTTCTTGATCCCCGTCGCCTCGCGTTCCCTCGCCTCGAGGTCCGCAAGCCAGCCCTTTCCCTCGGTGCTTGCCCTGCGGAGCGTGTCAACGCGTTCATTGTAGCCT
>CACXDR010000058.1 GCA_902766415.1 uncultured Lachnospiraceae bacterium | reverse complement strand
GGACGCTGACCGTCACGCTGCTGGAACCCGCCTGCCGGGCGCTGGCCGTCTCTCTGCTGGAACCCGCCTGCCGGACGGTCGCCCTGCCTGCGGAACGGGGTCCCCTGGGGCATTCTTGTATTCTGTGCGGCCTCCGGGCGCTCCTCGCGCGCCGGTGCCGGCCTCACTGCTTCCGGTGCCGCCGCGGGCTTCACCTGGGGAGCAGGCTGCGGTGCTGCCTTCACAGGCTCTGCCGCCTTCGGTGCCTCCGCCGCGGGCTTTGCCTGGGGAGCTGCCGGCTGGACCGGCTTTACCGCCTCCGCTGCCGGAGCCGGAGCTGCGGGAGCGGGCGTTTCCTTCACCGGACGCGCTGCCGGCTGCTGTACCGCCTCGCGTGCCGGTGCTGCCGCGGGCTTCGCCTGGGGAGCCGCCTGCGGCGCTGCCTTCACGGGCTCTGCCGCCTTCGGCGCCTCCGCCGCGGGCTTCGTCTCGGCAGCAGTCCCGCCGGGCTTTACCTGCGCGAACTTCCTTCCTGTCTGTGCCTGCGGAGCTGCCTTAGGCCTTACCCGGATCTGCTGCGCGTTCTGAGGGCGGAAAACGGCCGTAAACTTTTTCTTCTTCGGTGCGGCCTCTTCTTTCTTCTCAGCTTCCGCCGGGGCCTGGGCCCCCTGCTGCGCCTCCGGCCTCACCGCGGGCGTCTCCGCTTTCTGGTTTGTATTGTCTGCAGATGTCTCGGTTTTCTTCACTATCGGTGCCTCCGCTTTATTCTGGCTGTAATGCTTGCGTACCATGTCCGCTTCCTGATCGGATATATTTGACATCGGGACCTTGAGTCCTGCGCCGTTCTTCGCAAGCAGACTGATCAGGTCCTTGTTGGCCTTTCCCAGTTCCTTTGCAAGATCATTCACTCTCAACTCTTCGTCCCTCCCTGTGTGTTCAAAAGTTTCATGACGGCTGCGGCAAGCCCTTCGTCGTCCAGCGCGACCGATGACCGTATGTTCTTCCCGATCACCTGTCCAAGCCTCTCCTTGGTCCCGAACTCCGCGTAGGGGACCTCGTAGAAATCACATTTGTCCCGGAAATGCTTCTTCGTGTTCTCGGAAGCATCCTCCGAGGTGATCACCAGGCAGGCCTTTCCCGACTGGATGAGCTTTTCCACTGCGAACTCCCCGCTTTTCAGTTTGCCGGCCTTCATCGCCATTCCGAGAAGCCCGGAGATCCTGTCTTCAGTCCGCAAGTTCCATCATCTCCTTTTCAAGCCGGTCGTAGACCTCTTTCGGGACCGCTTCCTTATAGGAGCGGTCGAGCCCGCGCGTCTTCCACGCCTTCCGGATGCACTCCGGATCCGCGCAGACGTACGCGCCGCGGCCGTTCTTCCGTCCCCCGGCGTCAAGGAGGATCTCCCCCTCCGGAGTCTTCACGATACGGATCAGTTCCTTTTTCGGTTTTTCCATGCCGCACCCGATGCAGGTACGGATCGGTATCTTCTTCAATATTTACTCCTGCGCTTCCTCCGGGGCTTCCTCACCGCTGTAATCGATCTCCTCGAATTCCGCGGCGCCCTCGGTCTGGTAATCGATGCCGAGCTCCTCAAAGAGGCCGCTCTCGTATGCCTGGGTCTCGCTCTTGATATCGATCTTGAAGCCGGTAAGCTTCGCGGCAAGACGGGCGTTCTGTCCTTCCTTGCCGATCGCCAGTGAAAGCTGGTAGTCCGGGACGATGACCTGGGCCTCCCTGCCCTCCTCGTCAGCCATGACAAGGATGACCTTCGCCGGGCTCAGCGCGTTCTCGATGAGGTACGCGGGGTTTTCGTCCCAGTTGATAATGTCGATCTTCTCGCCGCGCAGCTCGTCAACGACCGCGTTCACGCGGGAGCCGTTCACGCCGACGCAGGCGCCGACCGGGTCGACGTTCGGGTCGTTGGACCAGACGGCCATCTTGGTCCTGGAGCCCGCCTCGCGCGCGATCGCCTTGATCTCGACCGTGCCGTCGCGGACCTCGGTGACCTCCTGCTCAAACAGGCGCTTCACAAGCTCCGGGTGCGTGCGGGACACGGTGATGCGCGGCCCGCGCGGGGTGTCCTTGACCTCGACGACGTAAAGCTTGATGCGCTCGGTCGGCCGGAAGGTCTCCGTCTTCACCTGCTCGCTCTCGGAGAGGATGGTGTCGCAGCGCCCGAGGTTGATGGAAATGTTCTTTCCGACGTAGCGCTGGACGATGCCGGTGATGACGTCCTTTTCCTTCTCGAAGTAATCGTTGTAGATGACCTTCCGCTCCTCCTCGCGGATCTTCTGGAGGATGACGTTCTTCGCGACACCGGTCGCGATGCGGCCGAACTCCTTGGACTGCACCTCGATCGGGACGGTGTCGCCGACCTCGTACCGCGGGTCGATCATCTTCGCGTCCGCCAGGGAGATCATGGTCGCCTTCTCCTCCGGCAGCGGCCTGTCGGGCATCTCCTCGACGACCTCCTTGTTCTGGACGACTCTGTATCTGCAGGTGTCGCGGTCCATGTAGACCTCTACGTTGTCCGCGGTACCGTAGTTGTTCTTGCAAGCGCTGATCAGCGAATTCTGGATCGCGTCGAGCAGGGAGTCCTTGCTGATGTTCTTCTCTTTTTCGAGAAGTTCGATCGCTTCCTTAAGCTCATTTCCTGTCTCGACCGTTTCATTCTTCGACTTTCTCATGGTCTTTCCTTTTTCCTCCGTTTCAAAAATCAAGCGCTAATCTGATCATCGCGATATTGCTTCTTTCGAGGACCAGTTCCCCGTCTTCCGTTCCGATCGTTACGGTATCCCCGTCGAACCCGAGAAGCGTTCCCCTGAACTCCTTCTGCTTCTCCACCGCCCGGAAGAGCTTCACTTCAACTTCCTTTCCGTTCTCCCGGACAAGGTCCTTGTCCTTCTTAAGCTGCCTCCCGAGCCCCGGGGAGCTGATCTCGAGAATGTAATTCTCAGGAATGAAATCCTCCTCGTCGAGCCAGTCGGAGACCCTGCGGCTGATGTCGGCGCAGTCCTCCACGCCGATCCCGCCTTCCATGTCACAGTAGCATCTGAGATACCAGGTCCCGGCCTCCTTCACGAATTCGACATCCACGATCTCGAAGTCCATGGTCTTCTGAAGCTCCTTAAGGAACGCTTCCGTCCTGGTCACATAAACGTCGTGCTTTGCCAAATGCGCACCTCCTGCACGGCTGCCGCCACCCGGATCCCGCCCGCGCGGGCGTGATGGCGTTACACAAAAAGTGTGGACCTTGCGGTCCACACTCAATTATTTATTCTTCAGTTTACTTGGGTATCATAGCACCCGTTTTACATAAATGCAAGACGATTTTTTCACGAAACGCGTGAAAAACCGCAGGATCCCGTGAAGGATCAGTTCTTTCCCTCCGCAAGCGCCTGCATGATCTCGTTGCTTCTGCGGATGAACCCGCTCATGCGTTCCGGGGAAAGACTTCCGTGCTGGATCCGCGCGAGGTCGTAAAGCTGCTCGCAGATCTGCTTCGTAAGGGACGGCTTCTTCGG
>CACXDR010000057.1 GCA_902766415.1 uncultured Lachnospiraceae bacterium | reverse complement strand
CGGTGGATACCCATATCCCGAGCGGCTATCTGTGTGAGCTGTGTGATGAGCGCTACCCGGAGAAATATGCCAATGTCTGGGCCTGCGCGTCCCGGCAGATCGCGGATTTTGTGGAATGGTTTCAGCAGCAGGACTTTTATGAGGACACGATGCTTTTTATCGGGGGTGACCACCTGAGCATGAACAGCTCTTTCTATGGCGCGGATACGACCGACGACTATACCGGACAGGTAAAGCGCAAGGTTTATAATGCGTTTGTCCATCCCTTTGTCCAGGCGGAGGAGGACAGGGAGCATTACCGGCGGTTTACGACGATGGACATGTTCCCGACGATCCTGGGCGGTCTCGGCGTGCAGATCGAAGGAGACCGGCTGGGACTGGGGACGGACCTGTTTTCCGGAACGCCGACCCTGTCGGAAACCTATGGATATGAGACCGTATTCAAAGAACTGCAGATGCAGTCCCGTTTTTACAACAGTGAGCTTCTGTTCCCGAAGGAAGAGTGAGGGGGACAGTAGAGGAAGAGCGAAAGGAGTTCCCTGATGGCTGATTATCTGGATTTTGTACCCTTTCTCCTGCCCGGAGCCGTGACGCTGCTGATCGCCGCGGGCTTATCCGGCAGGAAAGGGGGGGATGCCGCCCTTTCCCTGGCGGAATGGCTGGTTTATACCGCGGCATGCGCCCTGTTTGCCGGAACGATCCCGATCGATGCCGTATCCTCCGGGAAAAATGAGGCGGTGGAAGCGGTACTGGGGTTTGGCACCTGGCCGCGTTTTTGGATGTGCATGGTGTTTGCGCTTGTCCTCGGCCTGGTTATGGGATTTGTCAAGGCCCTGGACATCCACGCGGTGATAGAGAAAAAAGAGGCGGAGCGCCGGCCGGACGGGAAGGGAAGAAAGGGAAGGAAGGTTCTTGGCATTCTGGCGATGGCCGCGATGGTGGCGGTGGTTTTCCTGCCAAATCTTGGACAGATACGCGAAAATACGGCAGCCCGGAAATATGTAAAGACCGCAAACGCTGTTTTTTCCGGACTGGAGACCAGGATCCGGGAGGAGCTGAAGCAAAATACCGAGCCGGAGGATATAAAAAGCTTTGAGATCGAAGGCGTGCCGGTGAAGCGGGTTTACGCGGACCAGCGCTGGAAGGACGGAGGAGCGAAGGACGGCTATGAAGCCGCATACATGCTGGACGGGCATGGCGCCCTGGTCTATTTTACATTCCGGGACGATCAACGGGCATCGACCTGGAGCGGGCCTACGACGGATAAGGAGTTTTTAAGTTCGAACGGGGCATGGAATAATGGAAAAGGATATGGATGGTCCGGGTATAATGTTAAGCAGTAGTCGTATGAACGCAGCAGGCCTGAGAGACCGCACGGGTTCTCAGGGGATCAGCCATCTCCTGATGCACAGGGAGGTTGTCGCGGTTCCTGCGGAGAGAGGGCTTCCCGCAGGGTTCTGGAACGCGTACAGCGCGCTCGCAAATTCTCTTGGAGGCGTGATCGTGCTGGGGGTCCAGGAGGACAAGGCAGCGGGAACGCTCGCCCCGACCGGGCTGCAGGAACCGGAAAAGGTTCTGGAGGAGATCTACGAGGGGCTGGAGAGGGAAAACAAGGTCAGCGCGAATATCCTTTTTGACAGCCGGATTCACCGGATGGAATATGAGGGAGCTCCTGTCCTGCTGGTGGATGTGCCCAAGGCGGGCCGCAAGGTCCGCCCGGTTCGGGTCGGGTTTGACCTTTACGGCGGATGCTACCGGCGCGACCGGGGACGCGAGCGGCTCTGTACCCGGGAGGAGATCCAGACGATGATCCGGGAGCGGGAGGACGGGGCGGACGGGAAAGTCCTGACGGACCTGGCGCTCACGGCTCTGGACGGAGAGTCGCTAAAGCTTTACCGTCTGATCTTTTCCGCAAAACGGCCAAGACATCCCTGGAACGATCTCCAGGACGAAGAATTTCTGGTTCGGACAGGCGCGGCTGCCCGGGGAGCAAAATGGCAGATGCACCCTACGGTGGCTGGGCTTTTGTTTTTTGGGGAAAGGGAAGCCCTGCGGGCGGCTTTCCCCAAGTATGTCCTGGACTACCGGGAGATCCTGCCGGGCGGGAGCTGGCTGAACCGGGTGTCCTCCCGGGATCCGGACTGGAGCGGGAATGTATTTGACTTTTACTGCCGCGCGATCGACAGCCTGGCCGCGGCGGCACCGATCCCGGACTGGAAGGACGGGGCCAGGATCCGGGTTTTCCGGTCGGAGATCGGAAGCGGGATCGGGGAGGTGTTCGCCAACGCCCTGATTCACGCGGATTATTACGGGGGCGGCGGGATCGTCGCCGACCAGGCGAAGGACCTGCTGCGAGTGGCAAATCCGGGCACGTTTCAGGTGGATGCGGCGGAAGCCCTGTCCGGCGGGGTGGTTTCCCGGCGCAACGAAAATCTGGCGGGGCTCTTCCGCTTTATCGGGATCGGGACCGGCAGCGGGGAAGGGCTTTCCCGCGTGCGAAAGACCTGGGAGCGGTATGGCCTGCCGATCCCGCAGGTCATGGAGCACATGGTGATGAACCGCGTGACGGTGACTCTGTACATGGAAACGAAGAAGGAAGCGGATCCGACGCCGGCTTTTGGGAAGCTTGTGGAGAAGGAAGCCAGAAGGAAGGAAGAAAAATCCGCCGGGCCCCAAAAGGCTCCTGTGGCGATTCCGCCGCTGGAAGAGACGGTGGTGATGGTGCGGGATAACGGACAGGATGACGGAAGCGGAGGTGTGTTATGAGACTTTTTATCGCGATACCGGTTTCGGATCAGATCCGGAAAGCTCTGGTGGACGGGATGCATGAGATGAAAAAGCTGGGGATCCAAGGAAGGTTTGTCCCGGCTCAGAATTTCCATATCACGCTGGCGTTTCTGGGAGAGGTGAAGGATGCGGCGGCGGTAAAGGAAGTGATGGCTTCCCTCCCGGTGGAAAAATCCAGGCTGTCGCTGGCGGACTTTGAGTACAAAAGCGATCAGATCCGGGTTGCGGTAAAGGCAAACCAGAAGGTGAAGAAATATGTGAGCGATCTGCGGCGGGCCTTGAAAACGGCCGGTTTTGCGGTGGACGAAGCAAAGCTGGAGCCCCATATTACCGTGGTGCGGGGGCTGAAGGGAAAGAAGCCGTCTCTTTCGGCTCCGAAGGAGGATCTGATGATCGACCGGATCTGTCTGATGAAATCGGAAGAAAAGGACGGAAAGAGGGTCTATAAGGAACTGTATGCGGTAAAGGCATAAGGCTGGGGAAAAGGATGAAGCAGATAGACGAATGTGTTTACCAGGAATACCGGGAAGAAACCTTGTGCCTGAAGGGCTGGTGCTTCGGATATCCGGAAGACTGGAAAGGAGTGCTCTTCGGGGACGGGAAACGGGTCTGTGAGCTTGCGGTGCGGCACACGAGACGGACAGACGTGGCAAAAGCATACCCGGAGGAGCCGGGTGCGGCGGAAAGCGGCATTGAGGTGGACCTGCCAAAGGCTCCGGAGCTTGCGGAAAAGTACGGGGAGATCCAGGTCAGGATCGAGTCCGGGGCGTTAGCTTTAGATGCGGAGGAGCCTCCTGTGTCCGGACCGGAGGGCCAGGGCGGGGACAGGAAGGATCCTGTTTTGTGGTCGGTCACCGG
>CACXDR010000056.1 GCA_902766415.1 uncultured Lachnospiraceae bacterium | reverse complement strand
GGCATGGCAGTCCTCTTCCTTGAATTCATCGACCGGGACAAGCGATAGCTCATATAAGCCGGGACAGGCCTTCGGACCTGCCCCGGTTTTTCAGCTTTTCATGGCTTTTCATGGCTTTTCATAGCTTTTCCGTATTATTTCTCCCATCAAAGCGGTATTTCACTTTTTCCCGCGGACGGGCTACCATATAGGTGTCAGGAGGAAAGAAACACAGAAAAAACAAGCTCCCCTGATCCTGAAGATTTAAAAAACGAAACCCGTCATGCGGCCATCCGGACGAAAGGAGAAACACCATGAAAGAATTCTTTGAAAAGTTTGAGTACCTGCTGGAAGAGTATTACGAGTCCTTCAGAAAATGATCACCGCATTCAGGGAGACGTTCACCGGGACGGTCCGGTTCCCCGAGATCCTGCTCGTCAGGTGAGCTCCGGGAAGAGATGGACTCCTTGCCGGGGATACGGTCCCTGATCCAAAAACGGAACGAAAAAGGCTGCCGTGCCACGCGGGCGCCCGGGATGATCTCCCGGACTCCTGCCTGGCACGGCAGCCTTCCTTATGTCCTGTTTATTCTTGTTTTACGGCCTGTTCCTGCAGAGGTCACTGGCGCATCACGCCGTTCCCGTCAACATAGTAGCCGTCCGGCGTGTAGGTGTTCGTGTACATGGCGCCGTCCGCCCCGCAGAAATACCAGAGGCCGTTCCACTGGATCCAGCCGGTGACCATGTACCCGGTGCTTCCGAAGAAATACCACTTGCCGTTGATGTACTCCCAGCAGTTCGCCGGATAGCTGCCGTTGGCACGCCTGTACCACCAGCCCTTGTTGTCCCTCTGCCAGCCGGCCTGCTGCGGAGCCCCGCCCGGGCCTCCGCTGCTGCCCGCGACGACGCCGGAGGAACCGGACGATCCGGACGAACGGGAGGAAGAGGACGAAGAGGAGGACCTTCCTTCAAAGTACTTGGTATCGGAATAGTCTCCCCAGCCGCCATGCTTCGAGCCGTTCACCAGGCGGACGCGGAACTTGTAGTTGCCGTCCGACTTGATATAGCTGCTGAAATTGTAGGAGGTGCTGCTGGTCTTGATGACCGTGACCTCCGTGCCGCCCTTTCTTAACTGGACCTGGTACTTTTCTCCCTTTTCCCGCTCGCTGTCCCAGTGCGCGGTCGTTCCGCTCCACCAGCAGTCCCCGTAGTAGTCGTCCGGCGTGGAGGCCGAAGAAGATTTGGAGGAAGAGGACTTGCTGCTGCTCCTCGAGTACGCCGCTTCATTCTCATAATAGTTCGCGCCGGCATAGCCGCCCTCGGTCTCCCACTGGCTGGCCCTGGCGATATCCGCCCACTCACCGTACTCTACATCATATCCGTCCGCAAACACAGCGCTCGTGAACACGGACGCGGAGACGATAGCCACGACCGCGGCCATAACTCCTGCAAGCCTGATCAGTTTCTTCATACCCTTCTCCTTTTCTTTCAATGGAAATAACGGGGGCGTCCTTCCTCCCCTGTATGCTTATTATACAGTTTTCATATGGCATCCGCAAGCAAGCGGATATTTCACTTCCGCCTTTTTCCGTTCTATGCTTTATGTGTCAGAAACCGTGCGTCCGGACTGAAAGGGGGATACTATGAAATACGTATTTGTGACCGGAGGCGTCGTGTCAGGCCTCGGCAAAGGGATCACTGCGGCATCGCTTGGAAGGCTTCTGAAGGCCAGGGGCTTCAAGGTCACCATGCAGAAATTCGATCCGTACATCAATGTGGACCCCGGCACCATGAACCCGATCCAGCACGGGGAGGTCTTCGTGACGGACGACGGGACGGAGACCGATCTCGACCTCGGGCATTACGAGCGCTTCATCGACGAAAGCCTCGATTTCCACGCGAACGTCACCTCCGGCAAGGTCTACTGGGCCGTGCTGAACAAGGAAAGGCACGGCGACTACGGCGGCGGGACGGTGCAGGTGATCCCGCACATCACGAACGAGATCAAATCCCGCTTCTACGCGGCGGACCGGCCGGAGGAGGACAGGATCGCCATCATCGAGGTCGGAGGGACCGTCGGCGACATCGAAAGCCAGCCGTTCCTCGAGGCCATCCGCCAGTTCCAGTGGGAGCAGGGCCGCGGGAACGTCATCATGATCCATGTGACGCTGGTCCCGTACCTGAAGGCCTCCGGAGAGCTCAAGACAAAGCCTACCCAGATGAGCGTAAAGCGCCTGCAGGCGACCGGCATCCAGCCGGACATCCTGGTCTGCCGGACGGAGCATCCCCTTCCGGACAGCGTCCGCCGGAAGATCGCGCTCTTCTGCAACGTCCCGGAGGAGCACGTGCTCGAGAATCCCGACGCCGACTATCTCTATGAGATCCCTCTCATCCTGGAGGAAGAGCATCTCGCGGAAAGCGTCCTCTCCTGCCTGCACCTTGAAAGCCCGGCGCCGGACCTCACGGAGTGGAAACAGATGGTCGACGCGCTCCGTCATCCCTCCGGGAAGGTGAACATTGCCCTGGTCGGGAAATACACCGCGCTGCACGACGCCTACCTCTCCGTCGTCGAGGCGCTGAAGCACGGAGGGATCGCGAACCACTGCGAGGTCTCCATTACCTGGATCGAATCGGAGGACCTCACGGAGGAGACGGAGGACCGGCTCCTTAAGGACGCGGACGGGATCATCGTGCCCGGCGGCTTCGGCGGCCGCGGCATCGAAGGGATCATCCGGGCCGCGGGCTACGCGCGGCGCCACGGGATCCCCTATCTCGGGATCTGTCTCGGCATGCAGATGGCAATCGTCGATTTCGCGCGGAACGTCCTCCGCTTTGAGGACGCGAACAGCACGGAATTCGATCCGGGGACCGCGCATCCGGTGATCGACCTTATGCCCGAGCAGGAGGGCGTCACCGACCTCGGAGGGACCATGCGCCTCGGCGCGTATCCCTGCGTCCTGAAGCCCGGGACCCGCGCGGCAGAGCTCTACGGGGCGGAGACCGTCTCCGAGCGCCACCGCCACCGCTATGAGGTGAACAACGAGTACCGCGGCCTTCTGTCGGCTGCCGGCATGGTGCTTTCGGGACAGTCCCCGGACGGGAGGATCGTCGAGATGATCGAGCATTCCGGCCACCCGTTCTTCCTCGGGACGCAGGCCCATCCGGAATTCCGGTCGCGTCCGAACAAGGCGCACCCGCTGTTCCGCGGCCTGGTCGGCGCCGCGCTCGCCCGGAAAAATCAGTAAAAAAACAAGCTGCCGCACTGAGGGAGCATGTCAGTCTGCATTTTCCCTTAGTGCGGCAGCTTTTTTCTGCCCTGCGCCCGCGGCGTTACAGCCTGCGGATGCGGTCCAGCGCTTCCCGGGTGTTTTCCTCGGAGCCGAACGCGGTGAGGCGGAAGAAGTGCTCGCCGCTGGGTCCGAAGCCCGAGCCGGGCGTGCCGACCACGCCGGCGTTTTCAAGCAGGCAGTCGAAGAATTCCCAGGAGGTC
>CACXDR010000055.1 GCA_902766415.1 uncultured Lachnospiraceae bacterium | reverse complement strand
GGACGGGTTCCGGGTGTTTGAGTGGCAGGACCTTCATATGATCCCGGAACGGAAGCCGGACGCGAACAAGGGAAGCTGCGGGCACGCGCTGATCATCGCGGGCTCGGAGGGCATGAGCGGCGCCGCTTACCTTTCCGCGCTGGCGGCCTACAGGACGGGAGCGGGTCTCGTGCGGATCCTCACGCCGGAGGTGAACCGCGCGGTCCTTCAGACCGGACTTCCGGAGGCGATCGTCAGCACGTACCTTCCGGAGGAGATCACGGAGGAGCGGGAGGCCTGGCAGAGGCGCGTGGCGGAGCTCATGGAGTGGTCCGACGCGGTCGTGCTGGGGCCGGGGCTCGGCAGGGCGGACTATGTGAAGCAGCTGGTCGAGGACGTTCTCGGGGCGGCGTTCGTCCCGGTGATCCTGGACGCGGACGCGCTGAACACGGTCGCGGAGTACCCGTATCTCACGGGCTTTTACACGGAGAACATCATCATCACCCCGCACGTCGGCGAGATGGCAAGGCTCATGGGAAAGACCATCGCGGAGATCCTGGAAAGCAGGAGGGAGACGGCGGAGAGCTACCGCGACACCTTCGGCGTGAACGTGGTCCTGAAGTCGGACAGGACGGTCACCGCCCTGACGGACGGGAGCATTTACCTCACCCTTTCGGGGACGCCGGCGCTCGCGAAGGCGGGCACGGGGGACGTCCTGACAGGCGTGATCGCGGGACTCATATGCATCGGCATGGAGGAGGGCACTGCTGCCGCGTTCGGCTCATTCCTCCACGGACTCGCGGGGCGGAAGGCCTCCGCGGGGCTGTCGGTCCACGGGGTGCTCGCGCGCGAGGTCGCGGACGCGCTGCCGGCGGTCATGCGGCAGCCGGAATACTGACCCGGCAGGAGAGGTCTCCCGCCGCTTAAGGCGGGCAGCAGAAAATATGAAAAAGAGGCACAGGGTATGAAGCAGAATCCATATACCAGAGTCTGGGCGCAGGTGGATCTCACGGCGCTCAGGTTTAACCTTCAGTCTATGAAGGACCGGATCCCGGAGGGGGTCAGGATGGCGGCAGTCGTGAAGACGGACGGCTACGGCCACGGCGCGGTCCCGGTCGCGAAGGAGGCGGACGCGTTCGTCTCGTTTTACTGCGTCGCTTCCCCGGAGGAGGGACTGAACCTCCGCATGCACGGGATCACGAAGCCGGTCCTGGTCCTCGGGCCGCACACGGGCGGCGACTATGAGGAGATGGTCCGCGCGGACATCCGCCCCGCGGTCTTCACCATGGAGCAGGCGGAGGGCGTGAGCCGCGCGGCGGTGAAGCTGGGAAAGACGGCACCCGTCCACATCGCCCTCGATACCGGCATGAGCCGGATCGGGATGCGCCCCACGGAGGAGGACGCGGCGCTCGCCGGCAGGATCGCGGCGCTTCCGGGCGTGAAGGCCGAGGGGCTGTTCACGCATATGTACCGGGCCGACGAGAAGGACCTGACGAAGGCGCGGGAGCAGGTGGAGCGGTACCGGCAGTTTTTAAGCTTCCTGAAGAAGGAGGGTGTCGTGCCGGAGATCCGCCACGTCGCGAATTCCGCGGGCATCATGGAGGGGCTCGGGACGGACTTCGACATGGTACGCGCGGGCATCACCATGTACGGGATCTACCCTTCAGACGAGGTGGACCGGACGAAGCTCGCGCTGAAGCCGCTCATGTCCCTGAAGAGCCATGTGACGTTCGTGAAGACCATAAACGCAGGCGATGAGGTGAGCTACGGGGGGACCTTCCGGGCGGAACGCGAGACGCGTGTCGCGACGGTGCCGGCCGGCTACGGGGACGGATACCCGAGGCTTTTAAGCGGGAAGGGATATGTGCTCATCGCCGGAAAGAAAGCCCCCATCCTGGGACGGGTCTGCATGGACCAGTTCATGTGCGACGTGTCGGGGATCCCGGAGGCGCGGACCGGAAGCCTTGTCACCCTCCTCGGAAAGGACGGGGAGGAGGAGATCACGGTCGATGCGCTTTCCGCGCTCTGCGGGCGGTTCCCGTACGAGTTCGTCTGCGACATCGGGAAGCGCGTGCCGCGCGTCTATTACCGCGACGGTGAGATCGTCGGGACCAAGGACTGGTTCTCCGACCGTTACGCGGATTTCATGTGAGCCGGTCGCGGATCTCATGTGAGCGGACATGTTTTTCTTAAAGGACCGTGAATTTCACAAGAACCGTCATTTTCACGGAGACAGAACGGTTGACGCAAAAAAACGCGGGTGTTAGAATTAATAAGTTGTTTTATATGTGAGAAAAAAGGAGCTTTTGCATGTCAGGACATTCTAAATTCGCCAACATCAAGCATAAGAAGGAAAAGAACGACGCCGCGAAGGGCAAGATCTTTACCGTCATCGGAAGAGAGATCGCAGTCGCGGTCAAGGAGGGCGGCCCGGATCCGGCCAACAACTCGAGGCTCCGCGACGTCATCGCGAAGGCCAAGGCCAACAACGTGCCGAACGACACCATCGACCGCGGCATCAAGAAGGCCTCCGGCGAGCTGGGCAGCGTGAACTATGAGCAGAATACCTACGAGGGCTACGGCCCGGCAGGCGTCGCGATCATCGTCGAGACGCTGACGGACAACAAAAACCGCACCGCTGCGAACGTCCGCGCGGCCTTCTCAAAGGGCGGCGGCAACGTCGGCGCGCAGGGCTGCGTGTCCTACATGTTTGACCGGAAGGGCCAGATCATCATCGACAAGGAAGAGGTCGAGATGGATCCTGACGAGCTCATGATGTTCGCGCTCGACGCCGGCGCGGCGGACTTCAACGACGAGGAGGACAGCTACGAGATCCTCACCGACCCGGATGATTTCTCCGCAGTGCGCGAGGCGTTCGAGAAGGAAGGCATCCCGGTCGCGGACGCGGATATCCGCATGATCCCGCAGAACTGGGTCGAGCTGAAGAACGAGGAGGACCAGAAGAAGATGCAGCGCATCCTGGACCTTCTTGACGAGGATGATGACGTCCAGGCTGTGTTCCACAGCTGGGACGAGCCGTGACTTTCCTTGCGGCAGTAAAAGGATAAAAGGCGGGCGGGACGTCCGCCTTTTCTGTGCACGATAACGCCGGAGGGCAGGCGCCGGCCGACGAGATACCGCGGACGTCCCGCGGCAAGGATGGGGAGGGGCCAATGGGCCAGTTTTTCAACGCTCTGTCAGCAGTTTTCATGCTTTTCTGCCTCATGTCCGTAGGCTATATCCTTGGATGCCTCGGATGGATGAAGACGCCGGAAAAGAAATTCGTGAGCCGCTTCGTCGTGAACGTCGCGGTCCCGTTCAATTCGATCTACGGGATTTTAAACAACCTGTCGCATGACGAGGTCGCGTCCGCGTTCGGCATGGTGCTCTGCGCCTTCCTGGGGACGCTCGCCATGCTTTTCATCTCCCTTTTGATTGCGCATTTCATGGATCTGCCGAAGGAGAGGAAGGGCGTTTTCGTCGTTATGTCGTTCCTTCCGAACACGCTGTTCATCGGGCTTCCTATGTGCACGCAGCTTTTCGGGGACAAGGCCGTCCCTTACATCATGCTCTACTGGATCGCGAACACGGTGTTCACGAACTCTGTGGCCGTCATGCTGATCGAGCACTCCGGGACGGCGGCGCCCAAGGTGCATTCCCCTGCGGATATCGTGAAGGACATCCTCACGAAGCCGCCGATCGTCGCGACGCTGTTCGCGTTCATCCTGCTGGCCCTGAACATCCGTCTCCCGCAGTTCGTCATGAGCTTTTCAAAGTACATGAGCAGCACCACGACACCGCTCGCCATGCTTTACAGCGGGTATGTGATCTACGAGCTCGGGTTCAGGCACATCCGCCTGGAGCGGGGCATCCCGCTCATGCTGTTCCTCCGGCTCATCGCGGGGCCGGCAGTCTGCGCGGCCCTCTGCGTGCTGTTTGGCGTGCAGGGGCTCGCGAGGAGCGTGTTCATCGTCGAGGCGGCGCTCCCGGTCGTCACGCAGACAGTCGTCATGTGCGGCAACTACGGCGCGGACGAGAAGTACTGCGCGACCGGCTACTGCCTGTCGACGCTCGGCATCTTCATCACGATCCCGCTCCTCATGCTGATCCTGTGACGCGCGGAGCGCGGGTTCCTGTGGTATAATGGAGAAGAGCAGAACATCCGGAGACATCACAGCTGTACAGAAGGAGGCCTTTCAATGAATAAAAAACTTGTGATCACGATCGAGCGTGAATACGGAAGCGGGGGAAGGCTGCTCGGCAAGGAGCTTTCAGAGGAGCTCGGCATCCCCTACTATGACGACGACATCATCAAGACCGCTTCGGAGAAGTCCGCGGTCGCGGAGCAGTATTTCCGCATGAACGACGAAAAGCCGGGACGCAGCCTCTTGGGAAGCGCGCGGAACATCCTTGACCGCCCGAGCTTTGACTCGAACGTGACGAAGCCGGAGAACCTGTTCAAGCTTGAGGCCGCGGCGATCCGCCAGCTCGCTGAGGAGGGCTCCTGCATCCTGATCGGACGATGCTCCGATTTCGTGCTGGAGACCGCCGGAAACATCGAATTCGTGAGCCTGTTCGTGTACTGCGACCTCGCGCAGAAGATCCGCCGCGTCATCGAGGTGGACGGCGTGGATACCGAGGAGGCAGTCCGCAGGATCCAGAAGATCAACCGCCAGCGCCGCGATTACTGCAGGTACTACACAGGCAACAACTGGGGCGATATCCAGCTTTACGACCTCCCGGTCAACACGACGGACATCACCGTCCCGCAGGCCGCGGAGCTTGTAAAATGCTACCTGAAATTACGCGGTTATAATGTATGAATAAGGCAGGGCCGCCTTAGGAAACTGTTACCGGCCTGTTCCCCCTGATGTCCGGTCAAAGTGGAACAAGCCCGGGAAACAGCCGGATGGCGGCCCTGACATGAGGAAACTATGGAGAAAGATATATTTGACCTGACGCCGGGAAGGTCCAGGCGGCGGAGACGTCCTGCCGGTCCGTACCTCGCGGCGGGCCTTCTTGCGGCCGCGGCCGTCGTGATCTTTTTCGGCGCGCGCGCGGGAAAGCCTGCGGAGGAGGCCGGCACGGCTGCCGTGGAGACCTCCGCGGTGCCGGAGACCACGCTCAGCGCGGAGGAGATCGCCGCGGCGGAGCGGGAGGCGGCGATCGATGCCGTCATTGCCGGATACACGAACATGGGACTCGTGAAGGTGAGCGGGTACCTGAACGTCCACTCGGAGGGCGCGCAGAATGCCGATATCATAGGAAAGCTCTATGACGGCAGCGCCTGCGAGATCCTCGACACCACGGAGGACGGCTGGATCCACATGACGTCCGGCGGGATCGAGGGCTATATCCACAGCGATTACGTTAAGACGGGCGACGAGGCCCGCGCGCTCGCAAGAAAGGAAGTGAAGGAGCGCGCGGTCGTCGGCACGGAAAAGCTGAACGTCCGCAGCACCCCCGGGACAGACGGAGAGCTGGTCGGCGCGGTCCTTAAGAACGAGCGCTACGTGGTGCAGGAGACGCAGGACAACTGGCTCCGCATCAACGAGGGCTGGATCAGCGGAGACTACTGCGACGTCCGGCTCTGCCTCAACGAGGCGAGGAAGCTGGACCTCCGGCAGATGGTCCTGAACCTCTACGACAACATCGGCGTGGCAGTGGTGGAAAACTACCTGAACATCCACGAGAAGCCCGGCAAGGATGAAAAGATCATCGGGAAGATGACGGCCCGCTCGGGCTGCGACATCCTTGAGACGGCGGACGGGTGGCTGAAGGTCCGCTCAGGCCCGGTCACGGGCTACGTCTCCGCCGACTATATCGCGACAGGACAGCGCGCGAAGGACCTTGCCGTTGAGAACGCGCAGCTCATGGCCATCGTCAGCACGGACGTCCTGAACGCGCGGTCGGAGCCGTCGGAATCCGCCGCCATCTGGACACAGATCACGAACCGGGAGCGTTACCCCGTGCTGGAGCAGCAGGACGGCTGGGTCAAGATCGAGCTCGAGGAGGAGGACCACGCCTTCGTCAAGTCCGAATTCGTCGACGTCCGTTACACCCTCACCGAGGCTGTGAAGTTCAGCCCGGCGGAGGAGGCAGCCATGCAGGCAGCCTCAAGGCGGCAGCAGATCGTGAACTACGCGCTGCAGTTCCTTGGGAACCCGTATGTCTGGGGAGGCACCAGCCTGACGAAGGGCTGCGACTGCTCGGGCTTCACGATGTCCGTCATGGCGCACTTCGGCGTAGGCCTGCCGCATTACTCCGGCTCGCAGGCGCAGATGGGCAAAAAGGTATCATCGTCCGAGATGCGTCCGGGCGACCTGGTATTCTACTCGAATTCCAGGGGCGTGATCAACCACGTCGGCATCTACATCGGCAACGGCCAGATCGTAAACGCGGCGAGCCGCCGTTCCGGCATCAAGATCTCCTCCTGGAACTACCGCACGCCGAGAGCCATCCGGAACGTGCTCGGAGACTGAGGCCTTTCATCCCCGGGGGAACCGGGAAACGAACACATATTCGGTCGGGATCATTGCATTCCGGCCGAATTTTATGTTATTATGTAAAGTACGGTAATTATGTTCACGCGCGGTATGCCGCGGCGCGGACGGAATATCAGGAGGCAGGCTTTTGGCAGGCAGGAATACAAAAAAGACATCCGCGGGGCGCGGGACCAGGTCCTCATCCGCGGCAAAACGGACATCGTCCGCAGGACGGAAGAGGGTCTCGGAGGAGAGAAGGCAGCAGAACGCGTTCATGCGTCATGAAGCGTCCTATATCCTTCTTTTCGCACTGTCGGTCCTTCTGTTCCTGAGTAATTTCGGGCTCATCGGCACAGTCGGCGGCTTCTTCAGGAGGCTGCAGCTGGGCCTCTTCGGCGTGGCTGGGTATCTGTTCCCGGTGCTCCTGGTCCTGAGCTGCTTTGTGAGCGTCAGGTACGCGGAGAGCGGGAAGGTGTATTTGAAGCTTGCGGCGGTCTGGACCGCGTTCATCACGTCAGCGGCGCTCATCCATCTCTTATTCGGGGAACACATAAAGGAGAAGGGCGCGCTCAGGCAGTATTACGAGGCGGGGAAGGCCGGCGGACTGTTCGGCGGCGGGCTCGCGGGGAGGCTGAACAGCGCCCTGGGCCCGGTCGGGACCTTCATCGTGCTGGCAGTCCTTTTCATCCTCGCCATGGTCGCCATCACGGAGCGCTCCTTCGTGGGCGCTGTCCGGAAGGGGAGCGGAAAGGCCTACCGCCACGCGAAGCAGGACTTCGGAAATTACCGCGAGGAGCGTCACCGGATCCGCGAGGAGCGGAGAAGGCTCCTGGAGGAGCGCCGCGCGGCGGACATCGACCTGAACGCGACGGATCTTTCAAAGCTTCCTGCCCCTCAGGACAGTGCTCCCGGTGAACCGGACGCGCCTGCAAATGCAGGTCAGGAAAAGGCGGCTTATGCCGGCGGCCCCGCGACAGTGAGGACAGAGCTCGCGTCAGGAAAGGCAGCGGCTTCCGCGGTTCCGGAAGCGGCCGGGGACGTGCCCGGCAAGGCAGATAAGGTCACGGCGCCTGAAGAAGAGAAGATCCCGGCAGCTGCGGAGACCGATACGTCCCTTGCAGCGGCAAAAGCAGCGGCCGGCACCGGCAGGGAAAGCGCGGCGGATGCGGAGCCGGAGAGCACAGGACAGAAGGCTCCGGAGCCCTGGGACGCCGGAAGGCGTACAGCGGGGAAGCGTACCGCAGGAAAGCAGATCAGGACAGACGCCGGGACGGGACGCGGTTCCGGTATCCCGGAGATCCCGGTGAGGCCGGAATTTGCGGGTTCCATCCTTGACGGGAACAGGACGGAGGAGCCGGACTACGACCGTCAGGATCCTTATATTGACCAGGCGTTCGAAAGCGCCATGTCCATACTGAAAAAGGGCGCGGCGGCAGCAGGGACTGCGGCATCCGCCGGGGCAGCTTCGGCGGGAATTGCAGCTGCTGCGGAAAGAACTGCGGCAGCGGAAAGAACTGCGGCAGCGGCGGCAGGAATGGCAGGAAGAACTGCCGCGGCATCAGGAGCAGCGCCTGCGGCGGCAGCGGCACCGGCCGGAAACCGCACGGTGAGTTTTGAGAGGGAGGATACCTACCAGCCGCAGAGCTGGGACGCCTCCGCCGGAAGCAGCACATCAGCCGGAAGCACCGGAGCTGACGAGTGGGGCGTACCCGCCGGAAGCAGCGGAACGGACGAGTGGGGCGTACCTGCCGGAGACAATGGAGCTGACGATTGGGGCGTGCCCGACGGAAGCACCGGAGCTGACGATTGGGGCGTGCCCGCCGGAGACACCGGGGTGGACGACTGGGGCGTACCTGCCGGGAGCAATGGAGCGGACGAGTGGGGCGTACCCGCCGGAAGCACCGGAGCGGACGACTGGGGCATGCCCGCCGGAGACAATGGAGCGGATGACTGGGGCGTGCCCGCCGGAAGAGGCGGTGAGTCCCGGGAGACCGCCGGGGCCGGTCCGGAAAGCCCCGCCATGTACGGGGAGGCCGATGATCCGGATGAGCGCGTTGTCGTGACGGCATCCGGCAAGGTCATCCGGAGCGAGATCCAGAACGTGAAGCTCAGGATGGAGGAAAAGCGGGCAGAGGCCGGCGCCGACGAGGTGAAGGCCGCGGCCCGGAAGGCTGAGGAGGCGTGGACTGCCGCCGTCAGCGAGGCGAGGCCGGAGGCCGAGGTCACGGCACCGAAGTACCTGGTCCCGCCGCTTGACCTTCTTGAAAAGGGCAGCATCAATCCGAATACGGAATCGGACGAGGAGTACAAGGAGACCGCGGAGAAGCTTCAGCAGACGCTTCACAGCTTCGGGGTCGACGTCACGGTCTCCGGCTACAGCCGCGGGCCGACGGTCACCCGGTATGAGCTCCTGCCTGCGCAGGGCGTGAAGGTCAGCCGGATCGTCGCGCTTCAGGACGACATCAAGCTGAGCCTGGCGGCTTCGGATATCCGGATCGAGGCGCCCATCCCGGGCAAGTCCGCGGTCGGCATCGAGGTCCCGAACAGGGAGAACAATACGGTCTATCTCCGCGATCTTTTTGAGAGCCCGGCCTACGAAAACAGCAAAGCCAGGATCGCGTTCGCGGTCGGCAAGGACCTGGGCGGGCAGACGGTGGTCACCGACATCACGAAGATGCCGCACCTCCTGATCGCGGGCGCGACCGGATCGGGAAAATCGGTCTGCATCAACACGCTGATCATGAGCATCCTGTTCCGGTACCAGCCGAAGGACGTGAAGCTGATCATGATCGACCCGAAGGTGGTCGAGCTGTCCGTTTACAACGGCATCCCGCACCTCATGATCCCGGTCGTCACGGATCCGAAGAAGGCATCCGCGGCCCTGAACTGGGCTGTGCAGGAGATGAACGACCGCTACAAGAAGTTCGCGACGACCGGCGTGAGGCACCTCCGGGGCTACAACCAGAGGATCGACGACGCGATGCGGAGCGGGACGGCAGACCCGGCGGAGCTTCCGGAGCGCCTCCCGCAGATCGTGATCAT
>CACXDR010000054.1 GCA_902766415.1 uncultured Lachnospiraceae bacterium | reverse complement strand
TGCGTCCTCCGTGAGGTAACGGTTCCGGGAAACGTGTTTTGAATTCCTTTAAAAAAGTCGTTGACTTTACGGAGCGTAGGGGATATAATGCGTTTGTTGCAAAGATTGGGCTATCGCCAAATGGTAAGGCAACGGACTCTGACTCCGTCATTGTGAAGGTTCGAATCCTTCTAGCCCAGCGAAAAGAACGAACACCGGCAGCGGTGTTCGTTTTTTTATAATCATTCATAACCATTCACTGGCATTCCCGCTGAGGAAGGCGGGAGACGTTTACGGAAAGGAGCCCTTATGGAGCTTGGAAAAATTCAGGAAATGAAGATCGTGCGGTTCCGCGACTTCGGCGCGTTTCTTTCGGACCCGGAGGCAGGGGAGGGGGCGGAGACCGTCCTTCTTCCGCGGAAGCAGGTCCCGGAGGGGGCCAGGGAGGGCGACACGCTGTCGGTCTTCCTTTATAAAGACAGTGCCGGCCGTCCCATCGCGACGGTACGTAAGCCGCTTCTTACCGTCGGGGAGACGGGGAAGCTTACCATCACGGACGTGACGAAGATCGGTGCCTTCCTGGACATCGGCCTCGAAAGGGACGTCCTTATGCCGTTCCGCGAGCGGGAGGGCGAGATCAGCCCCGGGAAGACGGTCCTCTGCGCGCTGTATGTGGACAAGAGCGGCCGCCTCGCGGCGACCATGCGTGTTTACAAGTATCTCAAGCCGGCACCGGAGGGAAGGTTTGAAAAGGACGCCGAGGTCAGCGCGACGGTCTATGAGGTCCGCGACATGGGCGTGTTCTGCGCCGTGGAGGACCGTTATTTCGGCCTGATCCCGAAGAGCGAGGTCTACGGGGAGTTCAGGACGGGCGAGGAGATCACCGCCCGCGTCATGCGCGTCCGCGAGGACGGGAAGCTGGATCTTTCCCCGAGGAAGAAGGCCTTCCGCCAGATGGACGACGACGCGGAGCTCCTGCTTGAGAAGCTCAAAGAGGCGGGCGGCAGCCTGCCCTTCACGGACGACTCGGACCCGGAGCAGATCCGGGAGGCGTTCGGGATCTCGAAAAGCGCCTTCAAGAGGGCGGTGGGCCGTCTTCTGAAAAAGGAAAAAATTGTCCTGTCCGATTCCGACATCACCCTCGTGCAACGTGGAAAGTGACGAAAATTCAGTCTCAAAAATGTGAAAAATGCACATAGAAAAATGAGCGTTTTTGCCAAACCGCCTTGCCATTTTTGTGATATTGCCTTATTATGAAAGTGCCGGCGGAGCGGCCGGGGATGTTCGGAAAGGAGAGAGAGGGGACATGATTTCGAACCAGATTCTGCAGTCGACGCTGGACGGGCTGAAGAGCATTACCAGAATTGAGCTTTGCATCACGGATACGGACGGTAAAGTCCTTGCAAGCACGTTTCCCGGCGCGGAAGAGTTTGAGGCTCCTGCGCTGGCTTTTGTGGATTCTCCTGCGGACTCGCAGGTCGTAAACGGATGTCAGTTTTTCAAGGTGTTTGACGAGAGCCAGCTCGAATATGTGCTTCTTGCGGAGGGCGCGAGCGACGACGTCTATATGGTCGGCAAGCTTGCCGCTTTCCAGGTGCAGAATCTCCTGACGGCATACAAGGAGCGTTTTGACAAGGACAATTTCGTGAAGAACCTGCTCCTTGACAACCTTCTCCTGGTCGACATCTACAACCGCGCGAAGAAGCTGCACATCGACACGGACGTGCGGCGCGTGGTGTTCATCATCGAGACGAGGAACGACCGTGACGTGAACGTCCTTGAGAGCGTGCGCTCCATGTTCACGGGAAGGAACCGCGATTTCGTGACCGCGGTGGACGGAAGGAACATCATCGTGGTGCGCGAGCTTCGCGACGGCGAGACCTACGAGGATCTCGACAAGGCCGCGGAGGAGATCATGGGCTGGCTGAAGGCGGCGGAGATCGGAAGCGTCAACATCGCCTACGGCACCATCGTCAACGAGATCAAGGAGGTCTCCCGCTCCTACAAGGAAGCGAAGATGGCCCTGGACGTCGGGAAGATCTTCTACAGCGGACAGAACGTGGTGGCGTACAGCCGCCTGGGCATCGGGCGCCTCATCTACCAGCTGCCCATCCCGCTCTGCAAGATGTTCATCCGCGAGATCTTCGAGGGCAAGAACCCGGACGATTTCGACGAAGAAACGCTGCAGACCATCAACAAGTTTTTCGAGAACAGCCTGAACGTCTCCGAGACCTCGAGGCAGCTTTATATCCACAGGAACACGCTGGTGTACCGTCTTGACAAGCTTCAGAAGACCACCGGCCTGGACCTCCGCGTTTTCGAGGACGCGATCACCTTCAAGATCGCCCTGATGGTCGTGAAATATATGAAATACATGGAGACGATCGATTACTGATGATAGAGCTTACGGATGTCAGCAAGACCTATGAGCGGGGCTCAAGGGCGCTTAGGAACATCAACCTGAAGATCGAGGACGGCGAGTTCGTCTTCATCATGGGCAGGTCCGGCGCCGGAAAGTCGACCCTGCTCCGTCTGCTGATGAAAGAGACCGAGCCCACAAGCGGTACGCTGGTCGTGAACGACGTGCTTCTTAACGACCTGCCCGCGCGGTCCGTTCCGAAATACCGGAGGACCATCGGTGTTGTTTTTCAGGATTTCCGCCTTTTAAGGCACCTGAACGTGTATGAGAACGTTGCCTTCGCGCAGCGCGTGATCGGGAAGAGCACCCGGGAGATCCGGGAGAATGTTCCCGAGGTGCTGCGCATGGTGGGGCTGTCAGCGAAGTACAAGGCAAACGTCCGGAAGCTTTCCGGCGGTGAGCAGCAGCGCGTCGCCATCGCGCGGGCGCTCGTGAACCGGCCGAGGCTCCTTCTGGCGGATGAGCCTACGGGCAACCTTGACACCGCGACGGCGGAGGAGATCATGCGCCTTCTGGAGGAGATCAACGAGTCCGGGACCACGGTCGTCGTGATCACGCATTCGCGTGATATCGTCGAGAAGATGAAGAAACGTGTCCTTGTCCTGGACAAAGGTGTACTGAAAAGCGACGAGGGGCTTTAATACAGATGAATCTGAATACCATCGGCTACTGCTTCAGGCAGGGCCTTAAGAATATATGCCGGAACCTTAAATTCTCGCTTGCAAGCGCGGCGACTGTTTCGGCATGTATTTTTTTATTCTGCATGTTTTTCTGCATCTGCACGAATCTTGACTTTATCGTAAAGAACGCGGAGTCGAACGTCGGCATCACGGTGCTGTTCGACGAAGAGCTTTCGGAGGACCAGATCCGGGAGATCGGGGACCAGATCGCGAAGCGTCCCGAGATCCGGGAGATGCAGTTCGTTTCCGCGGAGGAGGCCTGGGAAAGCTTCAAGGCGGAGTACTTTGCCGGCAAGGAGGAGCTCGCCGAGGGCTTTTCCGATGACAACCCGCTGGCAGGCAGCGCATCCTACACGATCCTTTTAAACGACATTTCCGGGCAGGACGCCATGGTCGAGTGGCTCTACACCATCCCGGGCGTGCGCCAGGTGAACTATTCCAGCAGCGCGGTGTCCAGCCTTACGAGGCTGAACCGGCTGATCACCCTGACGTCCGGCGGCATCATCCTGATCCTTCTTCTGGTCGCGGTCTTCCTGATCAGCAACACGATCACGGTCGCCGCGGCGTTCCGGAAGAATGAGAACGAGATCATGCGGCTCATCGGCGCCACGAACGGCATGATCCGTGCGCCCTTCGTCATCGAGGGCACGGTGATCGGGCTCATCGGCGCGCTGGTCCCGCTTGCCGGCATGACGGCGCTTTACAACCGTGTTTCCGATTACCTGACGAACCGGTTCCATCTCCTGACGGACATTTTCCGGCTGCTCCCGCTTTCCGCGGTCTTCCCGACCATGGCGGGCTCGGCTCTGGCGCTCGGCATGGGCATAGGATTCGTGGTCAGCTTCTTCACGATCCGGAAGCACCTGAAGGTATGACGCCGTTTCTTTCGGAGGCATTTGATGCGGAATAAGACAAAGAAAACCTTACTCAGGACCATTGGGTCCGTGCTCCTTATCGCGCTGTTCCTGCGCTGCGGCGGGGCGCCCTCCTTCGGCGCAGTCGCCGAGGCGGAAAAGGCGAAGAAGAACGCGGCCGCGCAGCGGAAGCAGCAGCTTGAGGACGAGCGGAAGAAGACACAGGCGACGATCGACCGCCTGAACGGCCTGAAATCCGACGTGACCCAGTATATCCGGGAGCTCGACAAAAGCCTTGAGGAGATCGGGGACGAGATCGACCGCCTCGACGGTGAGATCGGCGTAAAGGAAGAGGAGATCCGCGTGACGGGTGAGGAGCTCGCGGCCGCGGAGGCGGTCGCCGACGACCAGTACGCGGACATGAAGCTCCGGATCAAGTACATGTACGAGAAGGGCGACACCGGGTTCCTGGACCTTCTCCTGAACGCGAAGAACCTCACGGATTTCTTCAACCACGCGGAGTACGTCGAGAAGATCTCCGAGTACGACCGGACTCAGCTGTTAAGCTACGAGGCTGCCTGCGAGGATGTGCGCGACAAGAAGGCGGTCATGGAAACGGAGATGGCGGAGCTCGAGGATCTGAAGAGCGCGCAGGTCGCGAAGCAGGAGTCGGAAAAGGTGCTCCTTGCCTCCAAGCAGTCGGAGCTTGCCGGCTACAATCTGAAGATCGATGCCGCGGAGGACGAGATCAGCGCCTACAACGAGAGGATCGCGGCGGAGCAGAAGGAGATCGAGGCGCTTGAGGCTGAGATCCGGCGCCAGGAGGAGATCGAGCGGAAGCGCAGGGAGGAAGAGGAGCGGAAGAGGAAAGAGGAGGAGGCCAGGAAAGCGGCAGCGGCCAGCGGGTCGAAGCCCGCGGCGAGCCTCGGAAGCCTCCGTCTCGTCTGGCCCTGCCCTGCCAGCGGGAGGATCACCTCCGGCTTCGGGAAGCGCAGCTCTCCCACGAAGGGCGCGAGCACGATGCACAACGGGATCGATATCGGGGCGGCGAGCGGATCGGCGATCGTCGCGGCGGCATCCGGAGAGGTCGTGACGGCGTCCTACAGCTCTTCCGCCGGGAACTATATCATGATCAGCCACGGCGGCGGCATCTACACGCTTTACATGCACTGCTCGAAGCTCAACGTGAGCGAGGGCCAGCAGGTCAAGGCAGGCCAGACCATTGGAAAGGTCGGGTCCACGGGCGTGTCGACCGGACCCCATCTGCATTTCGGGATCCGCGCGAACGGCGGCTATGTGAACCCTTCAAAATATGTGAGCCCGTAAACAGGAAGGACCGGCGGCTGGACCCGCCGTTCCTGCTGTCTTAAGGAAACAGGCAAGGCACCAGGGAACAGACAAAACATCAGGGAACAGACAAAACATCAGGGAACAGACAAAGCATCAGATAATCAGCAAGGTATCAGGAAACATACAAGGTATCAGGAAAGAAGCAGAGTATGGATAATCAGGAAATGAAAACAAACGCTCCCGCTGCGGAAGGACCCGCGGAGGAGAAGCCGGCAGCACAGGAACCCGTAACAGTGGAACCGGCAGCGCAGCAGCCTGTGACGCAGGAGCAGGCAGCGCAGAAGCCGGAGATGCAGGAGCCCGTAACTCAGGAACCGGCACCGCAGCAGACCTCAGCACAGGAGCCGGCTCCCGCGGTGAAGCAGAAGACCAGGTTCTGGCCGGGATTTTTTACAGGGATCCTTGCGGGTTCTGTGCTCGGCTGCTTTTTATGCGCCGGCGCGTTCATTGCGATCCTCCGGAACAGGGCCCACGGCTCGGGCGCGGCAGGCACCAGCGGCCAGGTCACGGTGGAGGTCGGGGAGGTGAAGCCCAACCCGAAGAGCCTGGACTACGACCGCATCAAATCAAAGATCCGGCTCCTTCAGACGATCATCAGCCGCAACTATCTGTTTGACGAGAACCCGGAGGACGTCGAGAACGGCATCTACTCCGGCATGATGGAGGGCCTCGGGGATCCGTACTCTGTATATTATACAGAGAAGGAGTACGCGGAGCTGACGGAGCAGACGGACGGCACCTATTCGGGGATCGGCGCCCTTCTTTCGAAGGACCCGGCGACCGGCATCTGCACAGTCATCAAGGTGTTCGCGGGCTCTCCTGCCGAGGAGGCGGGCCTCCGCGCGGGCGACATCCTCTATTCCGCGGACGGACACAAGGTGCAGGAGGAGGACCTCGATTATTTCGTATCCACCTATGTGCGCGGCATCGACGGGACGGACGTGGAGCTTGTCGTGCTCCGCGGCGAACAGCTCGAGGAGGTCACGATGAAGGTGACGCGCCGCGTGATCGACGTGCCGACCGTCGAGTACCAGATGCTCGAGGGAAAGACCGGCTACATCGCGGTGTCGCAGTTCGACATCATCACCCCCGAGCAGTTTAAGGAAGCGGTCAATGCTCTGAACGGCCAGGGGATGCAGTCCCTTGTCATCGATTTGAGAAGCAATCCGGGCGGCGTGGTGCAGTCCGCGGTCGAGATGCTCGACTACATGCTTCCGGACGGACTTCTGGTCTACACGGCGGGACGCAGCGGCGTCGGCGACAAGTACTATTCCGAGGACGGGCATGAGGTCGACCTTCCGACCGTGATCCTGATCAACGGGAACTCCGCGAGCGCGTCGGAGATCTTCGCGGGAGCCTACAAGGATTTCGGCCGCGCGAAGCTCGTGGGCACCACGACCTTCGGCAAGGGGATCGTCCAGTTCGTGCTGCCGCTCGGCGACGGCTCCGCGGTAAAGCTTACCTCCCAGCACTACTACACGCCGAACGGATTTGACCTTCACGGGAAGGGCATCGAGCCGGACGTGACGGTGGAGCCGGGAGAGGACGATGTTGCCGTCGAGAAGGACGCGCAGCTCGAAAAGGCGCTGGAAGTGCTTAAGAATAACTGAACTACTTGCCAAAGTAAAGATTTCGGCTATAATAGAAAGCTGAATCGTTTCTTGTATCTTTAAACATGGGAGGTTTATTTTTATGAAGAAGAGAATTTTTGGGGCTGTCCTGATGGCAGCAGCAATGGCGCTGACCGCCTGCGGCGGTTCCGCACCGGCTCCGACCACGGCGGCTCCGGCGGCGACAGAGGCAGCGAAGACCGAGGCTGCGGCAACCGAGGTTGAGAAGACCGAGGCGGCTGCGACTGAGGCTGCTGCGGAGCTTAAGACCGTGCAGGCCGGCAAGCTGGTCATGTGCACGAACGCGGAGTTCCCGCCGTACGAGTTCCATGACGCGAACGAGATCGTCGGCATCGACGTCGAGATCTGCCGCGCGATCGCTGAAAAGCTCGGCCTTGAGCTTGAGATCGAAGACATCGCGTTCGACTCCATCATCCCGGAGGTCGTTTCCGGCAAGGCTGACATGGGCGCGGCCGGCATGACCGTTACCGAGGACAGAAAGCAGAACGTCGACTTCTCCGACACCTACGCGCATGCGTCCCAGGTCATCATCGTCCGTGAGGATTCCGAGGTCGCAGGCCCGGATGACCTCGCAGGCAAGATCGTCGGCGTGCAGCAGGGTACCACCGGCGACATCTACATCAGCGGCGACCTCGGCGACGACGCGGTCGAGCGCTACTCCAAGGGTATGGAAGCTGTCCAGGCCCTGTCCCAGTCCAAGATCGACGCGGTCGTTATCGACGGCGAGCCGGCAAAGCAGTACGTGAAGGAAGTTTCCGGCCTGAAGATCCTTGACGATTCCTATACCGATGAGGATTACGCGATCGCAGTCAAGAAGGGCAACACCGCCCTGGTCGAGGCGATCAACGGAGCTCTTGCGGAGCTTAAGTCTGACGGGACCCTTGACGAGATCGTTGCAAAGTACATCCAGGCAGAGTGACCTGTCCTGAAAAAGAAGAAGGGCGCTGAGTAAGACGGCGCCCCGATCAGATCAGCAGAATCGCACCTCCGGCCTGTCATCTTTCCAGACCGGAGGTATTTTTTAAAGAAGGAGATTTGCATCATGCAGAGCCTGTACGACTCGTTTGTCCTGAACTTTGTCAAGGACGACCGCTGGAGGTACCTGACGAACGGCCTCGCGGTCACACTGAAACTTACCTTTTTCGCCGTCCTCCTGGGCCTGGTGATCGGCTTTGTGATCGCCATGGTAAGGAGCACCTATGAGAACACCGGGAAGCTGAAGTTCCTGAACGCGGTCAGCGGCGTGTACCTGACTGTGATCCGCGGGACACCGGTCGTCGTCCAGCTCCTGATCATCTACTTCGTCATCTTCGGTTCGGTCCGCATCGACAAGAGCTTCGTCGCGATCCTCGCGTTCGGCATAAATTCCGGCGCGTACCAGGCGGAGATCTTCCGGTCCGGCATCCAGTCCATTCCGAGGGGCCAGTTCGAGGCCGGGCGGAGCCTGGGCTTTACCTACGGGCAGACCATGACGAATATCATCATGCCGCAGGCGGTCCGGAACGTCATCCCGACGCTGGCGAACGAATTCATCGTCCTTCTTAAGGAGACCTCGATCGCCGGCTACATCGCCCTCGAGGATCTGACGAAGGGCGGCGACATCATCCGGAGCCGTACCTACTCCGCGTTCATGCCTCTTATGGCGGTCGCGATCATCTACCTCGTCATGGTCATGTTTTTCTCCAGATTCGTCAAGTATCTTGAAAGGAGGCTGAGACAGAATGAGCACACCAGACGCACAGGCAAATAACGGCGCGCTGATCCAGGTAAGGGATCTCTGCAAGTCCTTCGGGGACCATGAAGTCCTGAAGCACATCACGGTGGACATCCACAAGGGCGACGTCGTCTGTGTCATCGGGCCGTCCGGCTCCGGAAAGTCGACCTTCTTAAGGTGCCTGAACCGCCTCGAGGAGGCGACCGCCGGCGAGATCATTTTCGACGGCATCAATATCCTTGACCCGAAGACGGATATCGACAAGCACCGCCAGCGTATGGGCATGGTGTTCCAGCAGTTCAACCTGTTCCCGCATATGACCATTTTAAAGAACCTGACCCTGGCGCCCACGAAGCTCCAGCACGTACCGCAGGCTGAGGCGGACGAGAGGGCCATGGAGCTTTTAAAGAAGGTCGGACTCCAGGACCGCGCGGAATCCTATCCGAACCAGCTTTCGGGCGGGCAGCAGCAGCGTATCGCGATCGTGCGCGCGCTCTGCATGCAGCCGGAGGTCATGCTGTTCGACGAGCCGACGTCCGCGCTTGACCCGGAGATGGTCGGCGAGGTCCTGAACGTCATGCGTTCCCTCGCGGAGCAGAAGATGACCATGGTCGTGGTCACCCACGAGATGGGCTTCGCGCGCGAGGTCTCGAACCGCGTCATGTTCCTTGAGAACGGGTACTTCCTTGAGGAGAACGAGCCGCGCGAGTTCTTCGCGAACCCGAAGGACGAGCGCCT
>CACXDR010000053.1 GCA_902766415.1 uncultured Lachnospiraceae bacterium | reverse complement strand
TTCCGGTTCCTTCGGCGGCGTGAACCTGGAGGACATCTCCGCGCCGCGCTGCTTCGAGATCGAGCGGAAGCTGAAGGAAAAGTGCGATATCCCGATCTTCCACGACGACCAGCACGGGACCGCCATCATCGTCCTCGCGGGACTGATCAACGCGCTGAAGGTCGTCGGCAAGACGAAGGAGGAGGCGAAGGTCGTCGTGAACGGCGCGGGAAGCGCGGGCATCGCGGTCTCGAAGCTTCTTCTTGCGTACGGCTTCAAGAACCTGATCCTCTGCGACAAGGACGGCATTATTTCCTCCGCGTATGAGGGCCTGAACTGGGCGCAGGAGGAGATGCGGAAGGTCACGAACCTCGGGGACATGAAGGGGAAGCTTGCCGACGCGCTCGTCGGCGCTGACGTGTTCCTCGGCTTCTCCCGCCCGAACATGGTCACCACGGAGATGGTGCGGACCATGAACCGCGACGCGGTGATCTTCGCCTGCGCGAACCCGACCCCGGAGATCTTCCCGGAGGATGCCATGAAGGGCGGCGCGCGCGTCATTTCGACCGGCCGGAGCGACTATCCGAACCAGATCAACAACGTCCTTGTGTTCCCGGGCGTGTTCCGCGGGGCCTTTGACGTCCGCGCGAAGGATATCAACGAGGAGATGAAGATGGCGGCAGCCATGGCGATCGCCGGCATCATCCCCGAGGACGAGCTGAACGAGAACAATATCATCCCGAAGGCCTTTGATCCCAGGGTCCGCGGCGCAGTCGCGGCGGCGGTCGCGGAGGCCGCGAGGAGGAGCGGCGTCGCAAGGATCTGAGTCCGTCCGGAGCGGACATCCCGCGGGCAGGGAGGCGTGTGTTTTTATTCAAAATCACAAAACATGTGCGGAAAACTGTGCGGTTCCGGTTTGATTTCCGAAAAATGTCCATAAAACGACATAGAATAAAACGACATGCCATTTGACGGGACGGCATTTTGCCTACAAAAACAGACTGCGTCCTGTGAAAAGTTTGTTAACTTTACGACGAAGCTTTCGTTCACTTTCCCTTGCGTCCCATTTATAATAGAAGTGAAAGGGAAGGTGAACGACTATGGATAAACACACAATTCTTTTCGGCTGCGGCCACATCGCGGAAGCGTGCGTTGAGGGGAACAGCTATGAGCAGGAGCGCAGGATCGCATATCTGAAGATCTGCGGACGCTGCCCGGAATGCACCGAAAAACGCCGGATCAACCGTCCGGCAGTCACTACTGCAGCTCACTGACGACCACTTTCATGCTTCAGATCCACCGTTTTACAGGCTTTCCCGCAGGGAGGGACTGATGATATAATGGGCAGGGACATATGTTCCCTGCCTGTTTTTTAGGTAAAGGCGCCCTGTACTATTGACGGAAACCTTCGTATGGGGTACTTTAAAAACGGTCCGGGTAACCACCAGTGCCGGGACATATTTTTCAGGAGGAAAGAATAATGTTTGATAAAATCAGGGCGATGATCGCCGAGCAGCTGAACGCCGACGAGGCTTCCATCACGGAGGAGACTTCCTTTAAGGACGATCTCGGCGCGGATTCGCTGGATCTCTTTGAGCTCGTCATGGCCATGGAGGACGAATACGGGATCGAGATCCCGACGGAGGAGCTTGAGAAGCTGGCTACGGTCGGCGACGTCATGAATTTCCTCAGGGATAAAGGGCTTGACGACTGAGCCTTTCGGTTGCGGAAACGCCTCCGATAAGGTAAAATCTTATATTATGCTTATCGTATAAAGGGCCCGGGACGTAAGGCTTCTGCCGGTTTTAAAGCGCCGCCGGGGCCGGGAGGGAGAACTATGAGTGACGAGATCATGACTTCGGCTTCATCTGAGACAGAGGGGGCGGAGCGCAAGGAACGTAATTTTATTGAGATCGAGATCGACAAGGATCTGGCGGAGGGGCGCTACACCCATGTGCAGACCAGGTTCCCGCCGGAGCCGAACGGCTACCTGCATATCGGGCACGCGAAATCCATCCTTCTGAATTACGGACTGGCGCAGGAGTACGGCGGCAAGTTCAACCTCCGCTACGACGATACGAATCCCACGAAGGAGAAGTGGGAGTTCGTCGAGTCCATCAGGAGGGACGTGGAGTGGCTCGGCGCGGATTTTGAGGACAGGTGCCTCTTCGCGTCCGACTATTTTGATACCATGTACGAATGCGCGGTCCTGCTGATCAAGAAGGGCAAGGCGTTCGTCTGCGACCTGACCGCGGACCAGATCCGCGAGTACCGCGGCGATTTCAACACGCCCGGCAAGGAGAGCCCCTACAGGAACCGTTCCGTCGAGGAGAACCTCCGTCTCTTTGAGGAGATGAAGGCGGGCGTTTACCCGGACGGCGCGCGCGTGCTCCGCGCGAAGATTGACATGGCTTCCCCGAACATCAACATGAGGGACCCGGTCATCTACCGTATCGCGCATATGCCGCACCAGAACACCGGCGACAAGTGGTGCATCTACCCGATGTACGACTTCGCGCATCCGATCGAGGACGCGGTCGAGCATATCACGCACTCCATCTGCACGCTGGAATTTGAGGACCACCGCCCGTTGTACGACTGGGTCGTGAACGAGTGCGAGTTCGAGGAGCCGCCGAGGCAGATCGAGTTCGCGAAGCTGTACCTGACGAACGTGGTCACCGGAAAGCGCTACATCAAGAAGCTGGTCGAGGACGGCATCGTGGACGGCTGGGACGACCCGCGCCTTGTTTCCATCGCCGCGCTGAGGAGAAGGGGCTATACGCCGGAGTCCATCCGGAAGTTCGTCGAGCTCTGCGGCGTTTCCAAGGCGAACTCGTCGGTCGACTACTCCATGCTCGAGTACTGCATCCGCGAGGACCTGAAGCTGAAGCGCGCCCGCATGATGGCGGTGCTGCACCCGCTGAAGCTGATCATCGACAACTATCCCGAGGGCCAGACGGAATATCTGCCCATGCCGAACAACCTTGAGAACCCGGACCTCGGCGAGCGCACCATCCCCTTCAGCCGCGAGCTGTGGATCGAGGAAGAGGACTCCATGGAGGAGCCGCCGAAGAAGTACTTCCGCCTGTTCCCGGGCAATGAGGTCCGCCTCATGGGCGCGTACTTCGTGAAGTGCGTCGGCGTCGACAAGGACGAAAACGGAAAGGTCACCGCAGTGCACTGCACCTACGACCCCGAGACGAAGAACGGCCTCGGCTTTACCGGACGCAAGGTCAAGGGCACCATCCACTGGGTCAACGCCCCGACGGCCATCACCGCGGAGTGCCGCCTCTACGAGAATATCGTGGACGAGGAGAAGGGCAAGCTTGACGAGAACGGCAACCTGAACCTGAACCCGAATTCCCTGACTGTCCTGAAGGAGTGCTATCTCGAGCCGAACTTCGAGGGTGCGAAGGGCTATGACAGCTACCAGTTCGTGAGAAACGGCTTCTTCTGCGTCGACGCGAAGGATTCCACGCCGGAGCACCTGGTATTCAACCGGATCGTCTCTCTCAAGAGCTCCTTCAAGCTCCCGGCGAAGAAATGACGGATCATATGAAAAACTGCACGCTCTGTCCGCGCATGTGCGGCGCGGACAGGGTGAACGGGACGGGCGCCTGCGGAAGCGGCGCCCGTGTTCGTATTGCAAGGGCGGCGCTGCACTACGGCGAGGAGCCCTGCGTGAGCGGGACCGAGGGCAGCGGCACGGTCTTTTTTTCCGGCTGCAGCCTGCGGTGCGTCTTCTGCCAGAACATGGAGATCAGCCGCGGCGGCTTCGGCGAGGATATTTCTGTCCGGCGGCTCGCGGAGATCTTCCGCGAGCTTGAGGAGCAGGGCGCGAACAACCTGAACCTGGTGACGCCGACCCACTGGGCGGACAAGGTCGCCGAGGCGCTTAAGCTTCGCCGGCCGGGGATCCCGGTCCTCTGGAACAGCTCGGGGTACGAGCGGACCGAAACCGTCCGGGCGCTGGAGGGCCTGGTCGATGTCTGGCTCCCGGATATCAAATACGCGGACGCAGCGCTGGGGCTGCGCTTTTCCGGGGTGCCGGATTATCCGGAGAGAGCCTTCCCTGCGGTGCGGGAGATGCTCCGGCAGTGCGGGGATCCGGTCCTCGATGAAAAGGGACATATACAGCGCGGCGTCATGATCCGGCATCTTGTGCTTCCGCTTCACCTGAAGAATACGTTTTCGGTCCTCGAACGGATCGGCAGGGAGTTCGGGACCGGCGTGTGGGTAAGCCTCATGTTCCAGTACACGCCGCTCTACAGCCATCCGGACGCCCCGGAACTGGAACGCCCGCTCACGGTGAGAGAGCGTGAGCGGGCGGAACGCTTCCTTTATAAATGCGGCTTCATGAACGGGTACGTGCAGGAACCCTCCAGCACCGGTACCGGCTTTATCCCTGATTTTGACCTGACAGGAGTGCGGGGCGGTTCAGATATCTGAGCCCTCCGCCTCCTTTTTCTTATGCTTTTTGTACGCGCGCCAGGTCGTCGCGAAGTGATCCCAGGAGTCGAGCCAGTCCTCGTGGATCTGCGAGGAAAGCGCTGCCCTGTGCGGCGCCGTTTTCACGAGCTCCGGGTCGGTACGCGCCTCCTCCGCAATGGCGCGGAATGCGGCGATGAACTCGTCGATATCGTCCTTCGAATAGGATTCCGCGGGCTCCGGCGTAAAGGGCTCGGGAATGATACGCGGATGGTGGCTCGCGAAGTAATCCTGGAAGCCGTAATCCACGATGCGCCTGCAGATATCGTCCGTCGTGACGCCGGTCTCCTTTGTAAGCTCCTCCCAGCTTAAGCGCGCCTGCTCCATGCGGAACCTTCCGCTGCCGTAAGGAAGGGAGAGGCCCGGGATCCCGAGGAGCTTTTTAATAAGGTAGTTGTTGTTCAGGATCGCGGTCTCGCTGACCGCCTTAAGGCCGTCCGGCCCGAGGGACCGGATATACGCGTAGGTGCGTACGAGGACGGCGGGGACCCCGTAGAACTTCCGGAGCTTCCCGACGCTTTCCGGGCCGCCCTGCTCAAGGTGGTACATCTGTCCGTCGAACGTGACGCGGGGCGACGGCAGGAAGGGCGCCAGGAACTCCTTCACGCACTGCGCCCCTGTCCCCGGGCCCTGGCAGCCGTGGGGCGATGAGAACGACTTGTGAAGGTTATAGCTGCACATGTCGAAGCCGGCATCCGCCGCGCGGGTAATGCCGAAGAGCCCGTTCTGGTTCGCCTGGTCGTAAACGCAGAGGCCGCCGGCCTCATGGACCAGGTCCACGAATTCCCGGATCCTCGGGTTGTAGATGCCGGTATCCTCCGGGTTCGTGATCAGGAGCCCCGCTGTATGCTCCGAGAGGAGCTTCTTCAGATCCTCCGGCGCGGGGAGCCCGTCCGGCCCCGGCATGAGCGTCAGGACGCGGTAGCCGAGCGTGGCGGCCGTGCCGGGATTCGCCGGGTGGGAGAGCATGGTCGTGATGATCTCGTTCCTTTTTGCCCCCTCGCCGCGGGACTCATGATACGCGCGGATCACCTGGACGTTCGAGAAGATCGCCTGGGAGCCGCCGGAGGGCTGAAGGCACACGCGGTCCATGCCGGAGATTGCCTTCAGAAACTGCTCCGTCCGGTACATGATCTCAAGGATCCCCTGGACGGTGCTTTCGTCCTGGCAGGGGTGGAGCTCCTGGAGCTTTTCCGAACGGACCAGCTGCTCGTTGATCTTCGGGCTGTACTTCATGGTGCAGGTCCCGAGCCCGATGTCGATGTTGATGTCCGTCCCGATCACCTCCTGTGAGAGGCGCATATAGTGGCGGAGCACCTGCATCTGGGAAAGCTCCGGAAGGCGCGGCCTGTTTCTGCGGCGGAGCTTAAGAGGAAGCAGCGCATCCATGTCCCCCGTCTTTTCCATGATCTCAGGGTCTGCCTCCGGTACGAGGACGCCGCGCTGGCCCGGCTCTCCGAGCTCAAGGATGACCGGCTCGTCCCATCTTG
Source organism: uncultured Lachnospiraceae bacterium (assembly GCA_902766415.1). Next base: position 17 of record CACXDR010000053.1, on the reverse strand, counting down.
CCTCGTGAAAATCCCTT
>CACXDR010000052.1 GCA_902766415.1 uncultured Lachnospiraceae bacterium | reverse complement strand
CGGCGAATGCCGTGACACGAGGAAAGCTGAGCGCAAGCGAAGCTTTCCGAGTCGTTACGCCGACGAAACCTGAGCGCAGTGAGGTTTCCGAGTCGTTATTATTACTCTGTCTCCATCTTCGCCAGCTTTTCCGCCTGGTCTGCGGCGATCAGGCTGTCGATGATCTCGTCAAGGGAGCCGTTCATGACCTGGTCGATCTTGTAAAGCGTCAGCCTGATCCGGTGCTCCGTCACCCGTCCCTGCGGGAAATTGTAGGTCCGGATCTTCTCGGAACGGTCGCCGGTGCCGATCTGGCTCCTGCGCTCCGCTGCCTCCTCCGCCTGCCGGCGGGCCAGCTCCATGCCGTAAAGCTTGGATCTCAGAAGCCGGAAGGCCTTGTCCTTATTCTGCAGCTGAGACTTTTCCGTCTGCGAGTAGATCACGATACCGGTCGGGATGTGCGTGAGGCGCACCGCCGAATCTGTCGTGTTGACGCACTGCCCGCCGTTTCCGGACGCGCGCATGACGTCGATCCGGACGTCGTTCATATCGACCTCGACGTCGAACTCCTCCGCCTCCGGCATGACCGCCACGCTTGCCGTGCTCGTGTGGATGCGGCCCCCAGACTCCGTCTCCGGCACCCGCTGCACGCGGTGCACGCCGGATTCGTATTTCAGCCTTGAATAGGCGCCCTTTCCCGAGATCGTCGCGACGACCTCCTTGAAGCCGCCGATCCCGTTCTCGTTCAGGGAATCGATCTCCACCTTCCAGTGGTACAGGTCCGCGTAGTGCTGGTACATGCGGAAAAGCTCCGCGGCAAACAATGCGGCCTCGTCCCCGCCGACGCCTGCCCGGATCTCGAGGACGATGTTCTTGTCGTCGTTCGGGTCCTTCGGAAGCAGGAGAAGCTTAAGCTTCGAGGAAAGAGTCTCCTCCTTCTCCTTCGCTTCGGCGATCTCTTCCTTCGCCATCGCGCGGATGTCCTCGTCGTTCTCCGTTTCCAGAAGATGCCGCGCGTCGGCCTCATCACTGACAGCCCTGGTATAGGCCCGGTAGGTCTCCACCAGCGGCTGGAGGTCCGCCTGCTCCTTCATCATGGCACGGAACCGGTTCTGGTCCGCCGTCACCAGCGGGTCCTGGAGCCCCGCCATGATCTCTTCATAATGTATCACGACGCTTTCAAGATGCTCAAACATAGCCGATCCTTCCCGTCACCACGCGGTCGAGCCCCGCGAGGTCCTTCACGCAGCGGACATCCGTAAAGCCGGCGTCTTCAAGAAGCCCGGCCACCGCCTCCCGCTGGTCATACCCGATCTCAAAATAAACGCGTCCGTTCCTTGACAGCCTGCCGGGACACTCCTTCGCAAGCCGCCGGTAGAAATAGAGCCCGTCTGCTGTGCCGTCAAGCGCCTTCCGCGGCTCGAAGTCCCTGACCTCCGGCGAAAGCGTGCCTATGACCTCCGACGCGATATACGGCGGGTTCGCCGTGATCACGTCGAAGCGCTCCCCCGCAGGGATCCCGTCAAACAGGTCCGAGCGGAGCAGCCGCACCGCAGTACGCGTATCCGCTGCCGTCCGCCGGAGATTGATCTCCGCGACCGCGAGGGCGTCTTCTGAAATATCGGAAAGCGTCACCTCCCGGAAATTCCCGAGCTTCGCGAGGGCCAGGCCGATGCAGCCGCTGCCGGTACAGACGTCAAGGAGCGTGCGGCCTGTTGTGCCCGCTCCCGTGCTGCCGGTCTCTTTACTGCCTGTCTCTGTACGGCCGTTCCCTGCACGTTCCGCGGTCCTGTCAGCTGCTTCCCGCAGGAGCCGTTTTTCATCCTCCAGCACGGCCGCGACCAGGACCTCTGTGTCCTGCCGCGGGATGAGCACGCGCCCGTCCACGTAGAGGTCCAGCCCGCAGAAGTCCTGCGTGCGTGTGATGTACTGGAGCGGCTCATGCGCGGCACGGCGGGCGATATATCCAAGATATTCCGGAACGGTCCCGCAGGCGGCTCCATCTCCTTCAGATCTCTCCGGGACCTCCTCCTCGTAGAGCTTCAGAAGCCCCGCGAAGTCAAGCCCGCAGGTAAAAAGAAGAAGCTCCCTCGCGGAGACCTCCGCTTCCTCTGTGCCGGCGGCCGCAAGACGCTTCTTCCCTTCGTTCAGCAGTTCCCTGTATGTCATGAAGCCTCCCCGTCCGCACGGGCTTCACCGGCATCGTCCCCGGTACTCTTCTCCGGGGCCTTTTCCGCGGATCCCTCCGTCTTCCCGGCGTCCGGGTCCTCCCAGCCGAAGTTCTCCTTAAGATAGGCTCTCCAGTCAAAGACCGCCTCGACCGCCGCAATGGCGACCTCCGCCATGTCCGGCGTGGGCTCGCGGGTCGTAAGGCTCTGCATCCACATGCCCGGCCGGCTCAGCGCGTTGACCAGCGCGGAATCATGCGTCCCGGTCCAGCGGAGGAACTCGTAGGACACGCCGGCGATCACGGGGATCAGCAGGATGCGGGACACGGCGCGCATGGCGAGCGTATCCACGCGGATCACCATAAAGAACAGGATGGAGATCAGCATGACGATCAGGATAAAGCTGGTCCCGCAGCGCTTATGCTCCCTGGAGCTTTTCATGACGTTTTCGACCGTAAGCGGCATGCCGTGCTCCACGCAGTTGATGCACTTATGCTCCGCGCCGTGGTACATGAAGGTGCGGCGGATGTCCTCCATCCGGGAGATCAGCTTGATATAGATGATGAAAATGCTGATGCGCAGCACACCCTCAAGGAACGCGGTCACATAGTCGTTCTTTATGGCCTGCTTTAAAAGAGAGCTTAAAAACATGGGCAGGAGCATGAAGATGCAGATGGCCATTATGAAGGAAAACACCATGACGGCGCCCATAATGAACGATTCCACCTTTTCGCCGAAGACACGGTCGAGCCACTGCTCAAACTTCGACGGCTCCTCCTCTTCCTCCCCGCCCTCCGCGTAGATCTCCGCGGACCAGTTCAGCGCGCGCATCCCGAGGATCATGGAATCCGCGAAGGAAAAAACGCCTCTGACCAGCGGCAGGCCGAGCACGGGATACTTTTCCGGCAGGCTCACATAGCTCTGGCGGTCCACCGCGACGGTCCCGTCCGGGCGCCGCGCCGCGCACGCGTAGTTCTGGCGGTTCTTCATCATGATCCCTTCCAGGATCGCCTGTCCGCCGATGCCGGAATATTTCTGACAGTATTTCATATACGCAGTCCTTTATCACTGTCTGGCGAGAATACCCCCGCTTCTAAAGCGGCGGGATGAATCGCCCAAACAAACTGTAATCATTTT
>CACXDR010000051.1 GCA_902766415.1 uncultured Lachnospiraceae bacterium | reverse complement strand
CTTTCCGGCAATGCCGGTGATGGTGAACTGCGGCTTCCTGCAGGTGCTTGCGACGATCATGGTGCCGTTGTCCTGCGGCCGGTTCGTGTTGCGGATATTGATCGGGATGCCCTCCCTGCGGACCGGGAAGATCGCTTCCTCGTGGAGCACGCCCGCGCCCATGTAGGAAAGCTCGCGGAGCTCACGGTAGGTGATGGTATCGATGACCTTCGGGTCGTCGACGATGTGCGGATCCGTTAAGAGGAAGCCGGAGACGTCCGTCCAGTTCTCGTACATGTCCGCCCCGATCGCGCCGGCGACGATGGAGCCCGTGATGTCGGAGCCGCCGCGGGAGAAGGTCGTGATGGTGCCGTCCTTCTTCGCGCCGTAGAAGCCCGGGATGACCGCGTTCTTCAGTCCGTCGAGGCGCTCGCGGACCTCGGTCTTCGTCGCGTCCGGATCGAGCGTACCGTCGTCATGGAAGACGATCATGTCCGCGGGATCCACGAACTCATAACCGAGGTAGCTCGCCATGATGATACCGTTCAGGTACTCGCCGCGGGAGGCAGCGTAATCGCGCCCGATCTGGCGGACGAAATTCTGCTCCATGGTCTGGAACTCGTGCTCGAGGCTCAGGTTCAGGTCAAGGCCCTCGATGATCTCCTCGAAGCGTCCCCTGATCTGGGTGAAGATCTTGCTGTATTTTGTCTTGTCCCCTGCCGCGTCATACATCTGGTACAGCATGTCCGTGACCTTCGTGTCCCCGGAATCGCGCTTCCCCGGCGCGCTGGGAACGACGAAGCGGCGTGACTTGTCCGCGCGGATGATCTCCGCGACCTTTTTAAACTGCTTTGCGCTGGCGAGCGAGCTGCCGCCGAACTTTACGACTTTTATCATTTCCTTGTATCACTCCTGGTTCCTGTTGCCCGCGCAGGCACCCGGCGCGCGGTATGCGCGCAGCGCTCCTGCCGGTCCTGTTTTTTGATCCTGCCGCAGATGAAGCATAGACAGAGCGGCGCGGAAATGCCGCATGGCATTTCCGCGCCGCTGGTCACCTAACGCACTATTGTAACGGAATTATCCGAAGTATGCAACACCGGATTCAAAGATCGGGAGATCCTGCTCGAACGGGATATTCTCCGCGACGAACTCGCCGACTCTCTCGGAATGCGCCATCTTTCCGTAGATACGGCCGTCCATGCTGGTGATGCCTTCGATCGCCATGTAGGAGCCGTTCGGGTTCCACGCCTCGTCCATGGTCGGCTGGCCCGCGGGATCGCAGTACTGCGTCGCGACCTGGCCGTTTTTAAAGAGTTCCTCGATGACAGCCTTCGGCGCGACGAACCTTCCCTCTCCGTGGGAGATCGGGTTCGCGTAGATGCCGCCGAGCTTCGCCTTCGCAAGCCACGGGGACTTGTCGGAAACGACCTTCAGCGCTGCCATCCTGGAGATGTGGCGCCCTATACCGTTCATGGCCAGCGTCGGCGCGTCCGCGGCCTGCTCACGGATGTCGCCGTAGGGCACGAGGCCCAGCTTGATCAGCGCCTGGAAGCCGTTGCAGATGCCGAGCATCAGCCCGTCCCGCTCGTTCAGGAGCTTCAGGATCTCCTCCTTCACGACCTCGTTCCGGAAGACCGTCGCGAAGAACTTCGCGCTGCCCTCCGGCTCGTCGCCTGCGGAGAAGCCGCCCGGGAAGAACACGATCTGCGACTTCGCGATCTCCTTCCGGTAGGCCTCGACGGAATCGAGGATATCCTGCGCGGAAAGGTTCTTAAAGACGATGGCGGATGCCGTCGCGCCCGCGCGCTCGAACGCGGCGATGGAATCATACTCTGTATTCGTGCCCGGGAAGACCGGGATGAATACGTGCGGCTTCGCGACCCTGTGCGCGCACACATGGACGCTGTCCGCCTTGAATACCGGTGTATCGACCGCCGTGCCGGAGGCCTTCGTCTTCGACGGGAACACGCCTTCCAGCGTCTTCGTCCACGCCGCGAGGGCCTCGCTGTTCGTGATCAGGGCGTTTCCGTACTCGAGGTTCCCGGAATCCGTGACCACGCCGAGCTCCGTGTAGCGGATGGAAAGCTCTCCCACCTTGCCGTCCGGGATCTCGAGGACGATCGAGCACCAGGCCGGCGCGAAGAAATCGCGCGGGTCAAAGCTGTGTTCGATCCGTACGCCGAGGGCGTTGCCGAAGGACATTTTCGCGACCGCCTCGGCAATGCCGTGGCGCCCGGCAGCGTAAGCGCTGAGCACCTTGCCGGCGGAGATATCCTCGAACAGCTTCGTGTACTGCGCCTTCAGGTCCTCCCAGTCCGGAAGGCTGTCGGCGTCCTTCTTCACGTCGAGAACGACCAGCTTGGACCCGGCCTTCTTAAGCTCGGGGGAGATGATGGTCTTTGCCGAGGCAACGTCCACCGCGAAGCTCACGAGCGTCGGCGGGACGTCGATCTCGTTGAAGGTGCCGGACATGGAGTCCTTGCCGCCGATGCTTGCCTTTTCAAGCGCGGTCTGCGCCTCGTAGGCGCCGAGCAGCGCTGCGAACGGCTGGCTCCAGCGGCGCGGCTTCTCGTCGTCCATGCGGCGGAAGAACTCCTGGAAGGTGAAGTGGAGCTTCCTCCAGTCGCCGCCGGCAGCCGCGATCTTCGCGACGGAATCCGCGACCGCGTAGACCGCGCCGTGGTACGGGCTCCACTTGGAAAGGAACGGGTCAAAGCCGTAGCTCATCAGGGTGACCGCGTCGGTCCTTCCCTCCGGGACCGGGATCTTCGCGACCATCACCTGGGTCTCTGTCAGCTGGTTCACGCCGCCGTACGGCATGAGCACCGTCCCGGCGCCGATCGAGCTGTCGAACATTTCGACCAGGCCCTTCTGAGAGCAGACGTTGAGGTCGGAAAGGACGTTCAGCCAGGTCTCCTTCACGTCGCCCGCGTCCTTCCTGACAAACGGGCTCTCCGCCTTCACCGGCATCTCGACCTCGACCTTCGCCTCCTGGTGCGCGCCGTTCGTGTCAAGGAAGGCGCGGCTGATGTCGACGATGGTCTTGCCCCTCCAGTGCATGACGAGCCTCGGGCTTTCGGTGACGACCGCCACCGGCACCGCCATGAGGTTCTCCTCATGGGCGTAGGCAAGGAACTGGTCCACGTCCTTCGGGTCCACGACGCACGCCATGCGCTCCTGGGACTCGGAGATCGCGATCTCCGTGCCGTCAAGGCCGGCGTACTTCTTCGGGACCTTGTCGAGGTCGATGTCCAGGCCGGCCGCGAGCTCGCCGATCGCGACGGACACGCCGCCCGCGCCGAAATCGTTGCACTTCTTTATGAGAAGGCTCACCTCCGGACGCCGGAACATGCGCTGCAGCTTTCTCTCGGTCGGGGCGTTGCCCTTCTGGACCTCCGCGCCGCAGACCTCGATGGAAGCCGTGGTGTGGATCTTGCTGGAGCCGGTCGCGCCGCCGATGCCGTCACGGCCGGTCTCGCCGCCGAGGAGGATGATGACGTCGCCCGGGTCGGAATTCGCGCGGATCACGTTCTTCCGCGGCGCCGCCGCCATGACCGCGCCGAGCTCCATGCGCTTCGCGACGTAGTCCGGGTGGTAGATCTCCTTTACGTAGCCCGTGGCAAGGCCGATCTGGTTGCCGTAGGAGGAATAGCCGCGCGCCGCGCCGGTGCAGAGCTTCCTCTGGGGAAGCTTGCCCTTCAGGGTCTCTGAGAGCGGGACCGTGGGATCCCCTGCGCCGGTGATGCGCATGGCCTGATAGACGTAGGT
>CACXDR010000050.1 GCA_902766415.1 uncultured Lachnospiraceae bacterium | reverse complement strand
GTTGCGGACGATGATGTCCGGGGCGCCGAGCTCTAAAAGGCGCGCCAGACGGTTGTTTCTGTTGATGATCCTTCTGTACAGGTCGTTCAGGTCGCTCGTCGCGAACCTGCCGCCGTCCAGCTGGACCATGGGGCGGATATCCGGCGGGATGACCGGGACGATCGTCATGATCATCCACTCCGGGCGGTTGCCCGAGTTGCGGAAGGACTCGACGACCTCAAGCCGCTTGATGAGCTTCGCGCGCTTCTGTCCGGAAGCGCTCTCCAGCTCCTCCTGCATCTCCTTCGATTCCTTTTCGAGGTCGATGGCCTTCAGGAGCTCCAGGATGGACTCGGCGCCCATGCCCGCGCGGAACGCGTCCCAGCCGAACTGCTCCTGGGCCTCGCGGTATTCCTTCTCCGTCAGGATCTGCTTGTAGGAGAGCGAGGTCTCCATGGGATCGAGGACGATGTAGGAAGCAAAGTACAGGACTTTCTCCAGCGTGCGCGGGGAGAGGTCGAGGATCAGGCCCATGCGGCTCGGGATACCCTTGAAGTACCAGATGTGGGAGACCGGGGCGGACAGGACGATGTGTCCCATGCGCTCGCGGCGGACCGAGGACTTGGTGACCTCGACGCCGCAGCGGTCGCAGATCACGCCCTTGTAGCGGATCTTCTTGTACTTGCCGCAGTGGCACTCCCAGTCCTTGCTCGGCCCGAAAATACGCTCGCAGAACAGACCGTCCTTCTCCGGCTTCAGGGTTCTGTAGTTGATGGTCTCGGGCTTTTTGACCTCACCGTGGGACCATTCCAGGATCTTCTCCGGAGAAGCAAGACCGATCTTGATCGCGTCAAAGGTAATCGGCTCGTAGCTGGTGTTTGTTTCAGGCATTTACAAAAGCCTCCTTGTATATGAAAGCCGGCATCCGCATACTTTCGCCGGCGGAACGGGTTCCTTATTCTCCGTCATCGATATCCCTGAGGTCGTCGGAGAAATCCTCCTCCGGCTCTTCCTCAAAGCTCTCCTCCTCGACCGAGACCAGCTCGCCGTCCTTGAATTCCTGGCGGGAGAAGCCTGCGCCGGAGAAGTTCTCCTCGTCGCGGTATCTGCGGTCGCCTTCGAGGATCGAGCGCATGCTCAGGTTCTCCTCGTCGATGTTCTCCTTCAGCTCGACCTCCTCGCCGTTGTCCTTCAGGACGCGGACGTCGAGGCCGAGGGACTGAAGCTCCTTCAGGAGGACCTTGAAGGACTCCGGAACACCCGACTGCGGGATGTTCTCGCCCTTGATGATGGCTTCGTAGGTCTTGACGCGTCCGACGACATCGTCCGACTTGACCGTCAGGATCTCCTGCAGCGTATACGCGGCGCCGTACGCCTCGAGGGCCCAGACCTCCATCTCTCCGAAACGCTGGCCGCCGAACTGGGCCTTGCCGCCCAGAGGCTGCTGCGTGACCAGGGAGTAGGGGCCCGTGGAACGGGCATGGATCTTGTCATCCACCAGGTGGTGAAGCTTCAGGTAGTGCATGAAACCGATGGTCGTCGGCGCGTCGAAGGGTTCTCCGGTGCGGCCGTCCCTGAGCTGCACCTTGCCGTTCCTCGCGATCGGGACGCCGCGCCACTCTTCCCTGTGCTCCAAGTGGCTTCCCAGGTACTCGATGACTTCCGGATCCAGAACGGACTCATACTTGGCCTTGAAGTCTTCCCAGCTGCCGTTGGCGTAGTCATTCGCCATCTCCAGCATGTCCATGATGTCGTTCTCGTCCGCTCCGTCGAAGACCGGTGTAGATACGTTAAAGCCCAGGACCTTCGCGGCGAGGGACAGATGGATCTCAAGGACCTGCCCGATATTCATACGGGACGGAACGCCCAGCGGGTTCAGGACGATGTCCAGCGGGCGCCCGTTCGGCAGATAGGGCATGTCTTCCACAGGCAGTACCCGGGACACAACGCCCTTGTTGCCGTGGCGGCCGGCCATCTTGTCGCCGACGGAGATTTTTCTCTTCTGGGCGATATAGATGCGGACGTTCTGGTTCACGCCCGGCGGCAGCTCGTCG
>CACXDR010000049.1 GCA_902766415.1 uncultured Lachnospiraceae bacterium | reverse complement strand
GGACGAGACCACAGGGTACCTGAAGGAAAACGATACCATGAAGGCGGAGATGGTCGAAGCGTTCCGGAAGCAGCATATTCCCGCTTTTTATCGGTCCAGGCTTTATTACGCACTCTTCTTCCCGCACAAGTTCTCGGACTTCCTGGTCCTCCTTATGTTTATCCTCATCTGCTTCGGGGCGGTCCCGTGCGGCATTTACTTCTTCGCGCTGCCTGAAAAGCTGCGGGTCACCCCGGTACTTTTCGTGATCTACGTCGTATCGATCCTCCTGTTCGGCGGTATTTTCATGTGGATCAGCAACAGCTCCAAGATGAAGCACATGGAGATGCTCCGGCAGGGACGCGGGGTCTGGGACCAGATCTCCCTTAACAGGAAGGCCGTGAAGAAGATCACGAAGCAGATCAGCCGCGACAAGAGCGAGGACAAGTATGACCTCGGCTCCTTCGACGACGAGATCGCCCACATCAACCAGAAGATCTACGAGGCGACCTCCAAGAAGCAGGAGGCGCTGAACACGTTCGAGAACGTGACGAAGAATATCATTACGGACGAGCTTACGCAGAACGCGCGGCCCAGGATCGAGCAGCTGACGAGCGACCACGCGGTCGCGATGCGGCGCCTCCAGGAGGTCAGCGCGTCAAGACAGCAGAAGACGCTTGCCATGAACGATACCTACGAGGTATATCTCGGCAAGGAATTCATGAACGAAGAAAAGATCGACGCGCTGAAGGAGATCATGGAGCACGGGACGGTGACCAACATCTCCGAGGCGATCGAAGAATACAGAAGCGGGAAGGACGAATAAAGCCCGCCGGGCGGGGCATTTCCCGCCTGGGCTCCTGACTTATGGCTGATTATAACAACAGACATCCGAATATCAGAACGATCCGCGGCGGCGTCGATGACGGCGCAGGGTTTCACGATGAGGAGACGCTGAGGGCGGCGAAGGCACGGCGGCAGAGGATCCTGAAACGCGTGGTCCCCGCGGTGATGGCCGTCACGATCGTGGCGGCGCTGAGCATTTTCCTCTTCCGCCGGTATATGGCGTACGAGACCTATTCCGTCGTCTGGCAGAAGGATATGAACCAGGGAAGCCTGGTGGGGTATGAACCCTTCGGCAGCGGGTTCCTCAAGTACTCGAAGGACGGCGTCACCTGCCTGTCCGCAAGGGGCACGGAGCTCTGGGTCGACACCTATGAGATGAAGAATCCGAAGATCTCCGTGAACGGGAACTACGCCGTGATCGCGGACTGCCAGGGCTCGGACCTGCGGATCTATGACCCGGAGGGGAGGGTCGGCGAGGCTTCGACGCTGCTTCCGCTGACGAGGGCCGCCATCTCGGGCACCGGCGTGGCCGCGGCCATTGAGGAGGACGCGTCCTCGAGCTACATCATGTTCTTCAAGGAGGACGGCTCCTCGCTTGACATCACGGTGAAGTCCATCATTTCCGGGGACGGCTATCCCACGGACCTCGCGCTTTCGCCGGACGGCACGCGCCTTATGGTCTCCTACGAGTACCTGAGCGGCGGGAGCCTGATGGGGCGGGTCGTGTTCTATGACTTCTCGGAGATCGGGAAGAACATCCCGAACCGCCTGGTCGGCGGCTTTGACGAGCAGTTTACCGACAGCCTCATGGCTGAGGTGCATTACTTCGACAGCACGTATTCCTTTGCGGCGTCCAACACGGGGCTCTGCTTCTTCTCGTCGAGGAATCTTGCCTCGCCGGAGCTCCTGAAGGAGGTCCGGATGACCGACGAGATCCGCTCGCTTTTTTACAGCGACTCCTACGTCGGCGTGGTCTGCGACGCGTCGGATTCCCAGATGAAGTACCGGCTTGAGGTCTACAAGCCGGACGGGACGCAGGTGATGAGCAAGGAGTTCGACGAGAGCTTCCTTTACGCGTCTGTCGACGACGAATACGTATATCTGTTCAACTCGAACAGCGGCATGATCTATAACCTTGCCGGAACAAGGAAATTCCTCGGGGAGCTGAACTTCCCGGTGGTAAGGATGCGCAAGGGCACAGTCCCGGGAGAGTTCCTTTTTGCCGGGCCCTACAACCTGAAGGCGGTGCGCCTGCGCTGAGCGCGGCGTTTAACCAGAAAAACAGCGGGAGGAGAATTATGGGAAAGATTGCGATCGGAGTCGATGTCGGCGGAACGTCCGTAAAGCTCGGCATGTTCGCGAAGAACAACGGGGAGCTTCTTAAGAAGTGGGAGATCCCTACGGACCGCTCGAATGAAGGGGCAAACGTCATATCGGATATCGCGGCATCGATCCGCGGGGTGCTTGGGCAGGACGGGATACCGGTCTCCGACCTTGTCGGTATCGGGATGGGGGTCCCGGGACCGGTGCAGCCGAACGGCTTCGTCGAGGTGTGCGTGAATCTGCACTGGAAGGACCGCTACCCGGCGAGGGAGCTTTCCATCCTTCTTGATGAGGTCCCCGTGAAGATCGGGAACGACGCCAATGTCGCCGCGCTCGGAGAGGCGTGGAGAGGCGGCGGCGCGGGCGCGGGGGACGCGGTCATGATCACGCTCGGGACGGGCGTCGGCGGCGGCGTCATCCTGAACCATGAGATCGTTTCCGGGCGGCACGGCCTCGGCGGCGAGATCGGGCATCTGCACGTCTCGGACGAGGAGACGGATAAGTGCAACTGCGGCGCCTGCGGGTGCCTTGAGCAGGTGGCGAGCGCTACCGGCATCGTACGCGTGGCAAAGCGGATGATGGCGCAGTGCTCTGACGAGTCGGCCATGCGGGCGCTCGGGGACAGCCTTACCGCGAAGGACGTGTGCGACCTCGGGAAGCAGGGGGACGCGCTTGCGGACAGGGTCCTTGAGACCGTCGCGCGCTACCTCGGCATCGCGGTCAACCACCTCGCGATGACGATCGACCCGGACGTCTTCATCATCGGCGGCGGAGTTTCCCGCGCAGGGTCCTACCTGATCGACAAGATCCGGAAGTATTACGACGAATTCACCCCGATCTCCGCGAACCGCGGCAAGGTCGTGCCCGCCGGACTCGGCAACGACGCGGGGATCTACGGCGCGGCGCGCCTGATCCTCAAGCCGAAGACCATCTGAACGCAGATCTGAATACTGAACAAAATGTTGAGCCATGGGGACTGTCCCCATGGCTCAACATTTGTGTGGATATTCAACATAAAGCGGCTTTTGTGTTGGACCATGGGGACAGTCCCCATGGTCGAAATCATGCGACGGGGAAGATGACGGAGGCCTTGAAGTAGTCGCCGTCGATCTCGATCCGGAACTTGCCGCCCTGGAGCTCCGTGAGCGACTGCGCGATGGAAAGCCCCAGGCCGCTGCCTTCGGTGGTGCGGGACACGTCGCCGCGGACAAAACGCTCGGTCAGCTCGTCCGGACTGATGTTCAGCGGGCTCGCCGAGATGTTCTTCATGGTGAACCTTGCCTTCCCCGCCTCGCGGATCAGGTCCACGTAGACGCGGGAATTCGGCGCCGCGTACTTGTACGCGTTGTTGTAGAGGTTTTCCAGCACGCGCCAGAGGTGCTGGCCGTCCGCGTGGATAATGATGGGGTCGCCCGGCATGTTGGCGATGAGCTGCAGGTCCTTCTCCGCGAACCGCTCCTCGAATTCGCCGTTCGTCTGGTACGCGAGCTCGACGAAGTCGATGTCCGCCGCCGTGATCTGCACGTTGCCGGTGGACGCCTTGCTGGCCTCGACAAGGTCCTCGGTCAGCGTCTTCAGGTGCTGCGATTTCTGGTCGAGCACCGCGAGGTACTCCTGGATCTTCGGGTCCTCCGGGTGCGCGCGCTTTATAAGATCCACGTAATTGATGATGGACGTGAGCGGCGTCTTGATGTCGTGCGAGACGTTCGTGATGAGCTCCGCCTTCATGCGCTCGCTCCGGACCTGGTCGTTCAGCGCCTTCTGGAGCCCGGCGTTGACGTTGTTGATGGTCGCGGCGAGCCGCGCCTCGCGCCCCTCGAACTCCGAAAGCGGCAGCTGTGCCATGGTCCCGGACGAGAGGCTCTGGATCGCCTCCACGAGCCGGTCGGACTGCCCGCGCTTCCGCATGAATTTACGGCAGAACCAGCCGTCGACGATAAAAACGACGATCAGGATCACGAATACCGCGACCCGGGAGAAGAGCGTCTTCCGCGCGCACACGAGCCACGCCATCAGGATCCCGGCCAGGATGTTGAACAGCGCGAAGCACGAAAAATAGATAAAAAAGCGCCGCGAGAAGGTGATGTCGACGGCAAACGCCGACGCCGCTGCCGCGAGCTGCTTCATCAGGCTGTTTTCCCACAGGAGCCCGGCCTTGAAGGTGCGGAGCAGGGAGAAGAACAGCGGGAGCGCGGAAAGGTAGATGACCACGTCCGCAAGCATCTTCCCGGCGAAGACCCATGTGTTTTCCGGCAGCACCATGTGGAGGAGCCGGAGAAGCGTATGGTCCGCGGCAAAGAGGAGGACGATGCAGACGGCAGCCCAGAGAAGCACGTTCCGCTCCGGCATGCGCCGGTCGAACCGGAGCAGCGTGACCTCCTTCTGCCGCGGCTCGGTGTGCCCGCTCATCAGGATCATCACAGCTATGGTGAGGAGCAGGAACGCGCCCCCGGCCATGGTGAGCAGCATGCCGTAATAATAGATCGTGCGCTTCCGGCTGTAATCCTCCCGCCCGCGGGAGAAGGCGTCGTCCGCAGGATATTTCGTATCGACCGCGAAGATGACTTCGTATTCCGGGTCGTCCGTATCCGTATTCGCGTCCTTTATGAGGGCCACGATATCCTCCGGCGTTACGGGAAGGTTGTTGTCCGGAAGGAGCGATGAGGAGCTGAAGATCGCGTAGCGCCCGTACGAGCGGGCGATGTCGGCCGTCAGAGCCTCGTTGTTCGTGTAAAGTCTGCGCCCCTCAAAGGAAACGCGGTAAAGAAGGTTCGTGCTTCCCGTGTTGAAGAGGATATTGCTTCGCGAAAAATTGCCGAGGCAGGTCAGGACCTCGCGCGTCATGTAGTCCAGCGAGACGAAATTGTCGCCGGGCGAGGTGATCGCCTGGTCCCTCCGGTAGGCGCGCCAGGTGACAGGGAAGGTGCGGCCGTCGCCCTCGGGCGCGGAGCTGTCGCGGATCACATGGTAGTCGTTGTCAAAGGAGTAGCCGTGCTCCTTCGCGTACTCAAGGACGTCGTTCAGCGTCCAGATCTCCTCCATGCCGGTACCCGTGGACAGGGCGAAAAGATCACTGTCCGGGTCCAGCTCGCCCGCCGACTGGAACACGTCGCGGTAGCGGATATAGTCGAAGAGCTCGTCGACCTGCTCCCCGAGCACGGAGGAAAATGCCGGCGAATCCTCGTAGGCCTCCTCGTCCATCCAGAAGAAGCCCTTCTTGAAGTTCGCGTTGCAGTAGATCAGGGAGACGCCGGCCACAAAACACGAGAAGGCGAGAAGGTGAAGCACCAGCGTCACCCATTTCAGCGCGGTAAAGACGCGCCCGGGATTCTTTTCCTTTTTCATGACTGCTTTTCGATCTTGTAGCCGACGCCCCAGACGACCTTCAGGTAGCGCGGCTCACGCGGATTGATCTCGATCTTTTCGCGGATGTGGCGGATGTGCACGGCGACGGTGTTGTCGGCGCCGATCGCCTCCTCGTTCCAGATCTTTTCGTAGATCTCGTCGATGGAGAAGACCTTGCCCGCGTTCCGCGCGAGAAGGAGGAGGATATTGTATTCGATCGGGGTAAGGCGCACCTGGTTCCCGGAAACGGTGACCTCCTTCGTCTCATCGTCGATCTTCAGGTCGCCGACCGTAATGACGGAGGAGCTCTCGCGGCTTCCGAGGTTCCCGAGCTCAGTGTAGCGGCGGAGCTGGCTCTTTACGCGGGCCACGAGCTCCAGCGGGTTGAAGGGCTTCGTGAGATAGTCGTCCGCGCCGATGTTCAGGCCCAGGATCTTGTCGTTGTCCTCGGACTTCGCGGAAAGGATGATGATCGGGATGGTGCTGGTCTCGCGCACCTTCAGCGTGGTGCGGATGCCGTCGAGGCCGGGCATCATGACGTCGACGATCATAAGGTCCACCGGAGTCTCCTCCATGACCTTAAGCGCCTCGAACCCGTCGTATGCGCGGAGGACCTGGAAGCCCTCGCCGGACAGGTAGATGCTGATGGCTTCGACGATCTCTTTGTCGTCGTCACAAACCAGGATTTTCTGCATATCGTTGTCACCTCATGGTATACTTTGTACTGAAAAAGACAAGCTGCAGGCCGCGGAATTACGGACGCGGCCGGACGGACAGCCCCGGGAGGGGCGTACACATCCATCTTTTAATATAGCATAATGCGGGACAGAAGAACAGATTCAGGGGAGGGAGCCGGCAGGACATGAAAGTCACGGAGGACGAAAAATTCATGCGGATGGCCATGCGCGACGCGAAGAAGGCAGCCGCGCTCGGAGAGGTGCCGATCGGCTGCGTGATCGTCAGGGAAGGAAGGGTCTACACCCACGGCTACAACCGGCGCATGACGGACCGGAGCACGCTGGCCCACGCGGAGATCGCGGCCATACGGAAGGCATGCAGGAAGTTCGGGGACTGGCGCCTTGAGGACTGCACGCTTTACGTGACGCTGGAGCCATGCCCAATGTGCGCGGGCGCCATCGTCCAGGCGCGGATCCCCCGCGTGGTGTTCGGCTGCCGGAACCCGAAGGCAGGGTGCGCCGGCTCCGTCCTTGACCTTCTGCATGTGGAGAAGCTGAACCACCAGGTCAGCGTCACGGAGGGCGTCCTCGGGGAGGAGTGCGCGGAGATGATGCGCGCCTTTTTCCGGGACCTGAGAAAGAAGAGTATTTCGGGGAAAAAAGGCGGAGATTGACAAGAAGCGTTCTTCATCATATAATAGAAGTCCGCACAGCCGGGGAGATAGCGGTTCCCTGTACCTGCAATCCGCTACAGCAGGGGTGATGTCTCGCCCCGGGTGCGTGAGTTGTGAAGC
>CACXDR010000048.1 GCA_902766415.1 uncultured Lachnospiraceae bacterium | reverse complement strand
GATGTTCAACATCACCAGCCGTGAGCAGGTCATCCTGAACACCTGGTACGGCGGCGAGATGAAGAAGGGTATGTTCTCCATGATGAAGCGGATCGCCATGCGGGTGTCCTTGTTCGCGCCGCAGAACGCGTCCATGACATACAGCTTCTTGCCGGACAGCTGCTTCTTCGCCTGCTCCTTGCAGGACTCCCATGCTTCCTGGGAAGCTACGTGGTTGTCGTTCGGATATTCCGGCGTGTTCCACCATACGGTATCCTTGGAGTTCTCGTCCATGACGATGAACTTATCCTTGGGGGAACGTCCGGTGTAGATGCCGGTCATAACATTGACTGCGCCAAGCTCGGTCAGCTGGCCCTTGTCATATCCGGTAAGCGACGGATCCATCTCGTCCTTGAAGAACTCCTCGAAGGACGCGTTGTGGATGATCTCAGTTACTCCGGTAATACCATACTTTGTTAAATCGATCGCTGCCATAAGATTTACACCTCATCATTTAAGCGGTTAACAGTTTCCGAATTCTATAGATATACCAAAATATTACATCGTAAGGGTACAAAAATCAAGATGATTGATATTTTTATAACAATGCATTTTACTAATATATTTATTCATTTTCTGTAATTGTTCAGCACCCCGGGATCATGAGCAAAAGCAGGAAGGAATGCTCGCATTCCAGACTGCTTTTGCTCATGATCCCGGGGCGGTCAAGGCGCGTCACGTAAAGATCTGCGTCCCCTGCAGCCCCTTCGGCAGGCGCACCGCGACGATGTCCGCGACCAGCTGCCGCTCGTAGTCATCGAAGCATTTATTCACGAGGCCCATGCCGACCGCACGGTCCGCGTCGAGCCCCTGCTCCATGAGCCGCACCGCCGAGACCAGCCCGCGGAGGTCCAGCGCCTTGGACGATATCTCCCCGCCCTCGCATTTCCCGCGGATCTCCATGAAAAGCTCCGCGAACTGCCGCGCCCACTCCTCCTTAAGCGCCGGGAAGCGCGACTTAAGGAGCTTCTTCAGGTTCTCCCCGCTGATCAGAGGCATGTTGATGATCATGAAACGCGAGGCAAGCGCCTCGTTCAGGTCCCGGGTCCCCGCGTAGCCGTAGTTCATGGTCGCGATGAACCGCGCCGCCTCGTGGAGCTTCACCCGGTCGTAGCCCGGAACGTCGATCACACGCCGGAAATCAAGGACCGCATGCAGGACCGCAAGCGCCTCGTTCTTCGCCATGTTGATCTCGTCCAGGACGCCGAAGCCTCCCTCCTCCGCGCAGCGGAGCACCGGCCCCTTTCTCAGACGCACTGCCCCGTTCTCAAAGGTATCCGTCCCCACCAGGGACGCCGCGTCCGTATTGATATAGAGGGAAATGTCCCACTCCGGCCGACCGAACGCCGCCGCGAGGCACTGCGCGAGCACGTTCTTGCCTGTGGCCTTGGGCCCTGAAAGCAGGAGATGCTCCCCAGCGAGGATCGCTGATACAGCCTCCTCCCAGACCTCCGCCCCGTAGTACATGAACTGCGGCACCGGGATCCGGTCCTTCACGTCCCCGCTCACATTGTAAAACTTCCTGTAACCGGCGATCTCCCCGACCAGCCGCTCCGAAACGCCTTCCTGCCTGAGAAAATCAAGCATCGTTTTTCACCTCCCTCACATTTTCAAGCCTTTACGTAATCTCTGCCACCAGTCTGTGGAAATCATCTTCACCAAGGATCGTCCAACCTCTTGCATTATGGCTTTTCTTCTATAATTATACGGTCCGTATCCCCGTCTCGATGAGACGTCCCACACGCTCCGCGAAGCGGTCGAGCGAGCGGATCCTCACGAAATCCTGTCCGTAGATCTTCCTCGCCGAAGGGACGTCATCATCGTTCCCGGTAAACACGCACATGACATTGATACCCGCGAGCCGCGCGGCGTGTACCTCCGCGGCCGTGTCCCTGACCGCCGCGTCCAGCTCGTAAGGCCTGAGCCGTCCGTCACCCGCGTCGAACACCAGCGGGTCGTTCGGCTTGCAGTCCGAAAGGACGATCAGGATCCGGTGCTCCGCGTTCGATTTCCGCATCCAGGACGATGCAAGCCTTACCGCGAGTCCGTCCCTGTTCGCGCCTGCGGTAAAATAGCGGAACACCTCCTCATTCCCATGTGTCTCGTCATAATCCCGGAAGAGATTGACGACTGTGTAGCCGTCGATCGAGCAGAAGGAATACATCCGGCACGGGATCCCGCACCTTGTAAGGCTCTCCGCGATGACGTACCCCTGGGCGGATACCTGCCTGAGCCGCGTGACCTGCGACTTCGACGCGTCAAGGAGGATATCCACCGTGAGGCGGCCGGCATCGTCCCGCTTCTTTTTATTGAAGACCAGGCGATCGTCCAGTTCGATCCCGCGCCACACACGGCCCGCGGCCAGCTCCCCGGAGGCGGACCGGACCGTCCGCTCATCCATCCGCATAAGAATG
>CACXDR010000047.1 GCA_902766415.1 uncultured Lachnospiraceae bacterium | reverse complement strand
GGCTCCGGCCCCTGCGGCCCCTGCAGTGAGATCTACTATGACCGCGGCCCGGAGTATGGCTGCGGCAAGCCCGGCTGCACCGTCGGCTGCGACTGCGACCGCTACATGGAGGTCTGGAACAACGTCTTCACGCAGTTCGACAACGACGGCCACGGCAACTACACCGAGCTTAAGAACAAGAACATCGACACCGGCATGGGCCTTGAGCGTCTCGCGGTCGTCGTGCAGGACGTTGACTCCATCTTCGAGGTGGACACGATCCGCGCGCTGCTTGACCACGTTGCCCGCCTTGCCGGGACGGAGTACAAGCAGGATCCGGAGAAGGACATCTCCCTCCGCCTGATCACCGACCATGTGCGTTCCTGCTCCTTCATGATCTCCGACGGCATCATGCCCTCCAACGAGGGCCGCGGCTACGTCCTCAGAAGGCTTCTCCGCAGGGCTGCCCGCCACGGCAGGAAGCTTGGCATCAAGGGCACCTTCCTCGCGGAGCTCGCAAAGACGGTCATCGAGTCCTCGAAGGACGGCTATCCGGAGCTTGAGGAGCGCCGCGTCATGATCCTGAAGGTCCTGACCACGGAGGAGGAGAACTTCAACCGCACCATCGACCAGGGCCTGGAGATCCTTTCCGAGCTTGAGGAGAGCTTAAAGAAGGAAGGGAAGACCGTGCTCGGCGGAGAGGACGCGTTCCGTCTCTACGACACCTTCGGCTTCCCGGTGGACCTCACCGAGGAGATCCTCGGTGAGAAGGGCTTCACGCTGGACCGCGAGGGCTTTGACCGCTGCATGCAGGTCCAGAAGGAGACCGCAAGAAAGGCAAGGAAGACCACCAACTACATGGGTGAGGAGCAGACCGCCTAT
Organism: uncultured Lachnospiraceae bacterium; assembly: GCA_902766415.1. The sequence goes on along the minus strand of CACXDR010000047.1, from coordinate 1,470 downwards.
CAGCAGATCGACGCCGCGCTCACCACGGAATTCGTAGGCTACGATGTCCTGACGGCAGGCGGCACCGCCACCGCGATGGTCAAGGAGACCGTCGAGGACGGCCAGGTCGCTGACACGGCGCTCGTCGAGGCGCTCGCGGACGGCGACCAGGGCTGCATCGTTACGGACGTGACCCCGTTCTACGGGACCATGGGCGGCCAGGAGGGCGACCTCGGCGAGATCACCAGCGCGAACGGCGTGTTCCGCGTCACCGAGACTGTCCACCTGAAGGGCGGCAAGATCGGCCACAAGGGGCACATGGTGTCCGGCATGATCAGCATCGGCGAGGAGGTCCTCTTAAAGGTCGACGAGCAGAACCGCCAGAGCACCTGCAAGAACCATTCCTGCACGCACCTTCTTCACAAGGCGCTCCGCGAGACCCTGGGCGACCACGTCGCGCAGAAGGGCAGCTTCGTCAGCGCGGACAGGCTCCGCTTTGACTTCGTCCACTTCGCGGCCATGACCCCCGAGGAGATAAAGAAGGTCGAGGAGATCGTCAACGCCGAGATCCGCGCGGATCTCCCGGTCGTCACGGACGTCATGGGGATCGAGGAAGCGAAGAAGAGCGGCGCGGTGGCGCTGTTCGACGACAAGTACGGCAGCGAGGTCCGCGTGGTCTCCATGGGTGATTTCTCGAAGGAGCTCTGCGGCGGCACGCACGTGAAGAACACCGGCGTGATCTCCGCGTTCAAGATCATCTCCGAAGCAGGCATCTCCGCAGGCGTAAGGAGGATCGAAGCCCTGACGGGCGATGCCCTCATGAAGTACTACGCCGACATGGAGGCTGAGGTAAGGGAGCTTGCCGGCAGGCTCAAGACGGCTCCGGCAGACCTCGGAAAGAAGATCGACCAGCTCCAGCAGGAGATCCGCGACCTCAAGGCGGAGAATGAAAAGCTGAAGCACCAGATCGCCGAGAGCGCGGCTGAGGGCGCCGGAAACGACGTCATCGACGTGAAGGGCGTGAAGCTCCTCACCATGAAGGTCGCAGGCGTCGAGATGAGCGAGCTTCGCGACCTGGGCGACCGCATGAAGGCGAAGACGGACGACGGCGTCGTCGTGATCGCGAGCGATGCAGGCGGAAAGGTGAACCTGATCGTCATGGCAGGCGCTGAAGCGCAGAAGAAGGGCGCGCACGCCGGCAACATCGTCAAGGGTATCGCGGCGCTGGTCGGAGGCGGCGGAGGCGGCCGTCCGAACATGGCGCAGGCAGGCGGAAAGGATCCGTCCGGCATCGACGCGGCCCTCGCAAAGGCGGCCGAGGTGCTCGGCGGCCAGATCCGCTGAAAATGTCAGAATAAAATATAAAAACCAGTCTTGACGGAGCACTGATTCGTGCTATAATAGACTGAGTTTCAATTTCACAACCGGGAGGGAGGTTAGGCTGTTTCATGTCAAACGTGATTGTGAAAGAAAACGAAAGCCTTGACAGCG
>CACXDR010000046.1 GCA_902766415.1 uncultured Lachnospiraceae bacterium | reverse complement strand
TTCCTGAGGTTCTCGCGGTATTCCGCGATGATGCCCGGCGCACGCTCTTCGATGACGGCAAGCGCCTCACGCATCTCCTGAAGCTTCCCGAGGATGTCGTTCTTCAGGTTCTCGCCCTCTGTCGCGCGCGCCTTCACGAAGCTTTCGCAGGCCTCGGTGATTCCTTTGGAAAGGGCCTCCCAGAGCTGCTCCTCGTCCACCGTGTCGTCCTCCATCATGAAGACGTCCGGGAAACGCGCGAGCGCCGAGGTCCGGATGTCGTCCTGGATGCCGAACTCCTCGCTCATTTCCCTGAGATATTTCAGGTACTCCGCCGCGAGGACGCGGTTGTACTTCAGCGCGCCCTGCTCCTTCTCGAAATCCTCGTACGTGACGTAAAGGTCCACCTTGCCGCGCTCGATGTACTTCTTGAGGAGAGTGCGGATATTTGCCTCAAAGCGGTTGAAGACTCTGGGCATACGGACGCTCAGATCGAAATAACGGTGGTTCACGGACTTGATCTCCACGATCAGCTTGTACTTCTCGCTGACTGCCTCGGACCGCCCGTAACCTGTCATGCTCCTGATCATGCTCGCTGGTTCCTTTCATATGCAATGCGGTACATTGACATGATTCCAGACCATATCCCAAATATTATAAGTCATCGCCATTGTCAAGTCAAACGGTTAAACGCCTGCGGACAGCCATTGAAAGCCGTCCCGCGGGCCGTTATAATATAGGGGCAGTGTTTTAAAAGCACCACCTCTCTTCGTGCTCCTGTCCGCGCGTTCTGCCCTGTCGAGACAGGAGGATCTCACCATGCTTACCAAAACCTACGGAGCCGGCGTCCTCGGGACGGACGGCTTTCTCGTGTGCTGCGAAGCCGCGGTCGAAAACGGCTTTCCCCAGACAAATTTCATCGGCTTCCTGACGGGCGCCGCCCGGGAGACGGGCGAGCGCGTGCGGACCGCCATCCAGAACAGCGGCATCTACCTTGAGCCGAAGCACGTCACCATCAACCTCTCCCCTGCCGACATCCGGAAGGAGGGCTGCGCGTACGATGTCCCGACGGCAGTCTCCCTCCTCGCTTCCTACGGTCTTCTCCCGAAGGACCTGATCTCCGGCTCCCTGTTCGCGGGCGAGCTTTCCCTGGGAGGCGAGATCCTCCCGGTGCGGGGCGTGATCTCCATGGTCAGCGCGGCAAGGGACGCGGGCCTGAGCCGCTGCTTCCTTCCTAAGGAGAACCTCCGGGAGGGAAGCGTCATCTCCGGGATCGAGTGCTACGGGGCGGAGTCCCTCACCGCGCTGATCCGCATGCTCCGCGGCGAGGACCCGCTCCCCCGCCCGGCGGTCTACACGGAGACGGCGGAGGACTTGCAGTACGCCGTCGACTTTGCAGACATCAGCGGGCAGGAGCTCGTTAAGCGTGCCACGCTCATCGCCGTCTGCGGCCGCCACAACATGCTCCTCATAGGCCCGGCCGGGACCGGCAAAAGCATGATCGCCGAACGGATCCCGACGATCATGCCGTCCATGACGCAGGAGGAGCGCCTGGAGCTCTCCCGCGTCTACAGCATCTCCGGGCTCCTTCCGCCGGACGAGCCGCTGATCCGCCGGCGCCCCTTCCGGAGCCCGCACCACACCATCTCTCCGCAGGCCCTGGCCGGCGGCGGCCTCCGGCCGAAGCCAGGGGAGATCTCCCTCGCGACGAACGGCGTCCTCTTCCTCGACGAGCTGCCGGAATTCCGGACGGAGGCGCTCGAGGTGCTCCGCCAGCCACTGGAGGAGCGGCTGGTCCGCATCAACCGCGTACAGGGCTCCTTCACCTTTCCCGCGGACTTCCAGCTGGTCTGCGCCATGAACCCCTGCCGCTGCGGCTTCTGGCCGGACCGCTCCCGCTGCACCTGCTCGGAGCTCCAGGTAAAAAGCTATATCGGCCGCGTGAGCAAGCCGCTCCTTGACAGGATCGACCTCTGCGCGGAGACGACGCTGGTCGCCTTCGACGACCTCCGCGCGCGGGGCGGGGGCATGGAAAGCCGCAGGATGAAGGAGACCGTAGAGCGGGTCCGCGGCATCCAGGAGCAGCGCTTCCGGGGAACGGAGGTCCGGTTCAACAGCGGGATGGGCATCGCCCTGATCGAGGAGCACTGCCGCCTCTGCCCGGAGGACGAGCGCTTCCTCCGCGCCTTCTACGAGCAGCGCTCCCTCTCCGCCCGCGGGCTCCACAAGATCCTGAAGGTCGCGCGCACCGCGGCGGACATCGAGGGCAGCGGACAGATCCGGAGGGAGCACCTCGCGGAGGCCATCGCCTTCCGGTCGCTCGAAAGCAAGTACTGGGGCAGCGGGCCGGCAGTATTATCCAAAGAGAAGGGGGTGAAGATCCGTGGCAGACGGTCTTCTTATTAAGGAGCGGAAGGACACCCTCCTTTACCTTGCCGCGGCCGCGGGCTTCCTGTCCCGCGGTCCCCTAAGACGCCTCCTCTCCGTCCTTTCTATCGGCGCGGAAGCCCTGGAGCAGCCCTTCTTCCTTCCCCGGGAGATCCCCGGCCAGGTCACTCTCGAGGAGGTCCGGCCCTCGCTCTCCCCCCTGCGCGCGGAGGAGCTCAGGGCTATGTTCCGGGAGCCGGGCGGGGACCCTGTCCCCCGGATCCTTTCCGATACGGACCTCCTTACCTCCCTCGGCTTTTCCGAAAACGGGACGGTCCTCCTTTCCGGCGCGGCAGCGGACGCGGAACAGATCCTTTCGGAAAAGCAGGAGGACGAGGCGCGCGGGATCCGCTTTCTGACCTGCGGCTCTCCCGGGTGGGCGGAGCGCCTTGAGCGGATCCCGGACCCGCCGCTCTGGCTCTTCGTCCGGGGCGTCCTGCCGGACGATGCCGTCCCTTCCGTCTCCATCGTCGGGAGCCGCGGCGCGTCCCGCTACGGGCTCAGGATGGCGGAATTCATCGCCGGGGAGCTCGCCAGGAAGCACGTCCAGGTCATCAGCGGGATGGCGGCCGGGATCGACGGCGCCGCCCACGCGGAGGCGCTGAAGGAGGGCGGCTTAAGCTACGCGCTCCTCGGCTGCGGCGTAAACATCTGCTACCCGAAGGAGCACTTCGAAATGTTCGAGGCAATGGCGGAGGGCGGCCGGGGCGGGGTGATCAGCGAATACCCGCCGGATTCCGCCCCGCAGAGCTACCACTTTCCGGAGCGGAACCGGCTGATCGCGGGGCTCTCAGACTGCCTTGTCGTCACGGAATCCCGCGGCTATAAAAGCGGGACCTCCATCACGGTCGGGCACGCGCTGGACCAGGGAAAACAGGTCTTCTGCGTTCCCGGGCGGCTCACGGACCCCATGAGCCGCGGCTGCAACGACCTGATCCGGGCAGGCGCCTCCATCCTCACCGGGCCGGACTGCGTCCTCGACGCCCTGGGGATCCTGCACGACGGGATCCTGGTCCCGCAAAAGAAAAAAGGCGGGGACCTGAGCCGTGAGGAGCGTCTGGTCTTCCGCCTTCTGGACGCCGAGCCCCGCTACCTTGAAGAGATCGTGAGGAGGTCGGGGCTCGCGCCCGGGAAAGTCATGAGTATTCTTTTAAAGCTGGAGGTCTCCGGACTTGCCGTCCAGACCTCCGGGAGCTGCTACGCAGCCGTCTACGGGAGGAAGCGCACACGCGTCAGCTCGTGAGCTCTCCCTTTTTCCGGATCGCGAGCTCCGTGTCCTCGTATCCGTTCGGGTTGTTCTTCTGCCAGTTCCAGGAATCGCGGCACATGGCCGTAAGGTCGCGCTCCGCCTTCCAGCCGAGCTCGCGCTCCGCCTTCGAGGGATCCGACCACATCGCGGGAACATCGCCCGGGCGGCGGTCCTTGAAGACGTAGTTGATCTTCAGGCCGTTCGCCGTCTCGAACGCGTTGATGACGTCGAGCACGGAGTAGCCGGTCCCGGTCCCGAGGTTGTATATCCGGACCTCCGGGCTGTCATGCAGCATCTTCTCCAGCGCCTTCACATGCCCGTTCGCGAGGTCCACCACGTGGATATAGTCGCGGATGCAGGTGCCGTCCGGCGTGTCGTAATCGTTTCCGAAGACGCCGAGGCACACGAGGCGGCCAACGGCGACCTGCGTGATGTACGGCAGGAGGTTGTTGGGGATGCCCTTCGGATTCTCGCCGATGCGCCCCGAAGCGTGGGCGCCGATCGGGTTGAAGTACCTGAGCAGCATAACGTTCCATTCCGGGTCCGCGGTGTGGAGGTCCGTAAGGATCTGCTCAAGCATGGCCTTGGTGCGCCCGTAGGGGTTCGTGACCTCGCCCTTCGGGCACTCCTCGGTGATCGGCACGAAGGCCGGCTCCCCGTAGACTGTTGCGCTCGAGGAGAACACGATGGTCTTCACGCCGTGCTTCCGCATGACCTCGCAGAGGACCAGCGTCCCCGTGATGTTGTTGTGGTAATATTCCAGCGGCTTGTAGACGGACTCGCCGACCGCCTTTAGTCCCGCAAAGTGAATGACCGCCTCGATCTTCTCCTTTTCGAAGACCTTGTCCAGCTTTTTCCTGTCCAGGATGCTGACCTCGTAGAAGGACAGGCGCTTCCCGGTGATCTCCATGACGCGGTTCAGGGACTCCCGCATGGAATTGACAAGATTATCGACGACCACGACGTCATAGCCCGCGTTCAGGAGCTCGACGCAGGTGTGGCTGCCGATATAGCCGGCACCGCCGGTAACTAAGATCGCCATATGAACGTACCTCCCCCGGACTCAGTGATGGAACAGCCTGATCCCGGTGAACGCCATCACGATCCCGTATTTGTTGCAGGTCTCGATGACCTGGTCGTCGCGGATCGAGCCGCCCG
>CACXDR010000045.1 GCA_902766415.1 uncultured Lachnospiraceae bacterium | reverse complement strand
CCTTATCGTTTTTATAAAAATTCGTTTCCCGGAGCCCGTCCCTCCTGACCGGGGGAGGCTTCCGTCGTTCCCTTTTATTAATTACATACAATACCTTATAAACGTGAAACTTACAACTGTTTTTGTAAATATTCACTGAAATGAATATATATACAACGCCGTGTATATGCCGGGTGGCGGAACGGCTAAACAGGAACAAGACGGGGCATCACCCGCGCGGAAGGCCGCAGCCTGCAGGAAACATTGCCTTCCCGGGCAAGGTTTTGACTGCACAGCGTTTGTGTTATCGGCGGGTTTGGAGTACAATCGGGGTGTACTTTTTTTGATTCAATCTTTGTTTCAAACCCAGCCGGGAAGGCCTTTCCCGGCAGGCTGCAAGCTTCAGGAGGCCTGATCATGAAAAAACAGACTGTCGAGCGAAAGAACGATATCGGGAACGGGGTCAAAAAGGCCGTATTCGCGGTTATCGGCATCGTCCTTCAGATCCTCTGGATCTATATTACACTGTTCCGTCTGGGAACAAAGTATTCCTGGATCCATGAGGTCGTCCTGGTCGCCGAGATCATGCTGGTCCTTTTCCTTTACGCGGAGCAAAAGACGGCGTCCATCAAGCTGCCGTGGATCATACTGATCATGGGGCTGCCGCCGCTCGGCGTTTCCCTCTATCTCATGATGGGTATGAACAGCGGGACCCGGCGCATGCGCGAGCGGTACATGGCGCTCGACTTTAAGCTGTTCCCGTATCTGGAGCAGAAGAAATCGGTGTTCCGGAAGCTGGCCGAAAGGAACCCCGGGCTTGCGAACGAGGCGCGCTACATCCGCGATTACGCGCGCTACCCCGTATACGGGAACACGGACGTCACGTTCTATGACGACGCCGCGAAGGGATACGCCGCGCAGCTCGAGGAGCTTGAAAAGGCGGAACGGTTCATTTTCATGGAGTACCACGCCATCGAGGCGGGGGAATCCTTCAGGCCGCTCCATGACGTCCTGAAGCGCAAGGCGGCGGCGGGCGTGGAGGTCCGGCTGTTCTACGATTACGTCGGCAGCATGGGCTTTATCGGGAACAGCTTCGTCGACAGGATGGAGGCGGACGGCATCCACTGCCGGGTGTTTAACCCGGTGACCCCGCTCGTGAACCTGTTCCTCAACAACCGTGACCACCGTAAGATCACGGTGATCGACGGGAAGGTCGGCTTCACCGGCGGATACAACCTGGCGGACGAGTATTTCCACGTCACGGAGCCCTACGGCCACTGGCTCGACACGGGACTGCGCCTGGAGGGTGATGCCGTCAGGAGCCTGACGGTCACCTTCCTTGAGAACTGGAACGCCATCCGGGACGACGACCATGACGATGAAGACGTCTCCATGTGGCTTCCGGAATACGATTACACCGCGAAGGAGCAGGACGGCTTCATACAGCCCTTCGGGGACAGCCCGCTCGACGATGAGCACGTCGGCGAGATCGTCTACATGAACATCCTGAGGAACGCGAAGCGCTACGCGTGGTTCATCACCCCGTACCTCATCATCACGGACGAGATGATCAACAGCTTTGCCCTCGCGGCGAAGAGCGGCGTGGACGTCAGGATCATCACCCCCGGTATCCCGGATAAGAAGCTGGTCTACGAGCTTACGCGCAGCTATTACGCGCCGCTTGTCAGGAACGGCGTCCGGGTGTATGAATACACACCGGGGTTCTGCCACGCGAAGCAGTGCGTATCGGACGATACCACTGCGTTCTGCGGGACCATCAACCTCGATTTCAGGAGCCTTTACCACCACTTTGAAAACGGCGCGCTCTTCATGGACTACAAGGCGGTCCATGAGATGAAGGAACAGTTTGAAGGCCTGTTCCCGGTCTGCCGGGAGGTCACGGAGGAGTACCGGACCGGCCGTTCGAAATTCCTGCGCTTCAGGCAGCTGATCCTCCGGCTGGCGGCGCCGCTTATGTAAGGCTGCGGGCACCAGGGGGGAAATAATAATATGAAGACGAATTTTCAGAAGGACAGCCGGGTCTTACGGATCGGGATCCTCGGCTGCGGCCAGATCAACCAGTCGGCGCACCTGATCAGCAGCCTGAAGGCGAGGAACGTAAAGCTTCAGGCGCTCTGCGACGTCTCGGAGGAGCTGCTCCGGAAGATGGCTGCCATGTACGAACCGGAAAGCGTCTATACGGACTACGGGGAGATGCTTGCGGACCCGCTGGTCGACGCGGTCGTCATAGGGATCGGGGACCAGTTCCACGTTCCGTGCGCGAAGCAGGCGGTCCTTGCGGGAAAGCACGTGTTCGTCGAGAAGCCGATGGGCGTGTCGATCGGGGAGTGCGAGGAGCTCCGTGACCTTGCAAAGGAGCGCGGCATCTTCCTTCAGGTCGGGCACATGAAGCGCTATGACCCCGCTCTGCAGTTCGCGAAGCAGTTCAAGGAAGAGCGGATGGGGGAGATCACGACCTACAAGGGCTGGTACTGCGACAGCACCGGACGGTACCAGCAGACCGACAACTGGCAGCCGGTCATCTATTCCAGTGACCAGGCGAGGAAGCCCGCGGGCAACCCGAAGGCGGTCCTCGATCATTACTATATCCTCGGGCACGGGAGCCATCTTTTCGATACGGCGCTCTATTTCATGGGCGGGATCGACCGGCTCTCCGCGCGGTACGTGAACAAGGGGAAGATCCATTCCTGGCTGATCGACTGCGATTTTGCCTGCGGCGCCATCGGCACGCTGGACCTGACCATCGCGATCGCCCAGCAGTGGCACGAGGGCTGCGAGATCTACGGGACAGGCGGCACGGTGTTCGCGAAGATCTACAATCCGTGGGAGTTCCGCTCCGCGGACGTGCAGTGCTGCGCGAAGGATGAGGATATCATCATGACGCCCTGCGCCTACGACGGGCAGTTCTACCGCCGCGAGCTCGAGGGCTTCGCGGACAGTATCCTGAACGGGACGCCCTGCACCGGGGCGGACGCTGACGCCGGCATAGAGGTCATGAAGGCGATGATCGCGACCTACCAGTCCGTCCACGAGGGGAGCCGGTGGATCTCCCTCGGCGAGGTTGACGGCGCGCTGTGAGGCGGACTGCGCTGTGAGGCGGACTGCGTGCTGTAAGACGGACGCGCGCTGTGAGACATATGATCCTGAAAAGGCGCATCCGGAGCCGGATGGCCGCCCGCTTAAGGGCGGGAGCAGCGTCTTGAGGGATTTGAAAAGGAAAGGGACAAAAGGAAAGGGACAAAAGGAAAGGGACGAAACGATATGGAGATCGGCGTTTTTTCCAGGACGTATGAGACCGGGGACCTCCGGGACACCTTTCAGAGGATGCGGCGGGACGGGATCCGCCATACGCAGTTCAATTTTTCAAACGCGGGGCTTCCGACGCTGCCGGAGAAGCTGGAAGAGAGGGACATCGTCCGCATCCGTGAGACTGCGGAGGAGTTCGGGATCACGATCGACGCGGTCACCGGGACGTTCAACATGATCGACCCGGACGAGGACGCGCGGGCCCGCGGCTGCGCGCAGTTCAGGGTGCAGTGCCGGGCGGCGAGGGCGCTCGGGATCCCGGTCGTTTCGCTCTGCACGGGCTCGAAGAACCGGGAAAGCAAGTGGAAATGGCATGACGACAACCTGCTCGACAGCTCCTGGGACGACCTGATGCGGTCCACGGAGATCGTGCTCCGGCACGCGGAGGACAACGGGATCATCCTCGGGGTCGAAACGGAGGCGAGCAACATTATAAACACCCCGGCGCGGGCGAGGCGCTACCTCGACACGGTCGGAAGCCCGAATCTTAAGATCATCATGGACGGCGCGAACCTGTTCCGCCCCGCGGAGGTCCCGGAGATGGACAGGATCCTCAAAGAGGCGTTCGGGATCCTCGGGAAGGACATCGTCCTGGCGCACGCAAAGGATCTCGCGTACGCGGCGACGCCGGCAGGAGCAGCTTCTTCCTTTCCCGCGCAGCTTGATTTTGTGGCCGCGGGCCGGGGCGCGCTGGATTTCCCGCTCTACGTGCGGCTTTTAAAGGAAAGCGGCTACAGAGGGGCGCTGATCATGCACGGCCTCTCGGAGGCGCAGATCCCGGAAAGCCTCGCGTTCCTTAAAAACCTGGTCTGAACCGGGAACGGGGGATCTGCCGGGAAGTGAATGACTTACCCCGGAACCGGAAAAGCAGTCCGGGAACAGAGGAGCTGTCCCGGAAGCGCATGACCTGCCTGACAGGGCAGGCGGAGATCCTGTTAGCCGGAAGCAGTAAGGAAGGAGAACTTCGGACATGGAAACATTTACGACGGACAGGGGCATCGTCCTTGAATATGAGG
>CACXDR010000044.1 GCA_902766415.1 uncultured Lachnospiraceae bacterium | reverse complement strand
GCGATGAAGTAATCGTCCAGCGAGAGCGTCACCGCCATGGCAAAGCCGGAGACGATACCGGAGGAGATCTGCGGGATCACGATCGACCGGAGCGCCGTGGACGGCGTCGCGCCAAGGTCCAGGGCCGCCTCATAGATGCTCGGATCCATCTGCTTCAGCTTCGGGATGACCGACAGGAACACGAACGGCGCGCAAAGCGTCACGTGTCCCACGACCAGCGGGATGTAGGTGTCCTTGCTTATGCCGAGCACGACGACCAGCAGGATGCAGATCGAAAAGCCGGTGACCACGTCCGCGTTGACGACCGGGATCTCGTTGACGGTGTTGATGTAGGCGTTCATCTTCTTTCCGGAATAGAACGCGCCGATGGCGCCGAGCGTCCCGAGGATGGTGGCGATCACCGCGGAGACACAGGTCAGGGCGAGCGTCCCGAGGATCATGCTCTGAAGCTCCGGGGTCGTGAAAAGCGTCACATAGTTATGGAGCGAGAAGCCCCGGATCGCGCCGATCTGCGTGGCGTCCGTGAAGCTGTAGACCGTCAGGATGAGGATCGGTGCGTAAAGGAAGATCAGTACAGGGATGAGAAGCCAGGTCTTGTCAGTCTTTTTCATAACAGTGCGCCTCCCACGCCGCCGCGTCCGTCCTCTTCCTCCATGCCCCTCGTGAGAAGGGTGAAGGCAGTGATGATCGCGAGAAGGATCAGGGCGATCATGGAACCGCCGTGCCAGTTGTACGCGGAGAAGTAGCTGCCGATCAGGCTGCCCATGATGTACGTGCTGTTGTACAGCATGTCAAGCACGACGTAGTTCGTCATGGCGGGCAGGAAGACCATCGCGATGCCGGAGACGATCCCCGGGACAGACAGCGGCAGCGTGATCTTCAGGAACGCGCTGCGCTCATCCGCGCCGAGGTCCTTCGCGGCCTCAATGAGCGAACCGTCCAGCTTCGCGATCGTATTGTAGATCGGAAGGATCATGAACGGCAGGAAATCATAGGTCATGCCCACGACCGCGTTGAGGAAGGGATAGTACGCGAGGTTCCCTTCGATGAGCGTCAGGATCTCCTTCAGCGCGGTGATGCGCAGCGAAAAGTTGATCCACATGGGCAGGATGAACAGCATGACGACGACAGACTTCTGCTTCAGGTTCGAGCTTGCGAGAATGTACGCCGTCGGGTACGCGATCAGGAGGCATACCGCCGTGGTCACAAGGGCGATGGCGAAGCTGTAGCAAAGCGTCCCGAGCGTGTTCGGATCGGTAAAGAAGCCCGTGAGATTCGACACGGTGAACTGCCCCTGCCCGTTCGTGAACGCGTAGTAGATGAGCACCAGAAGCGGCGCCGCGACGAACAGAAGAAGGAACACCGCGTACGGAATGCCGAGCGTTTTCCTTGAAAACTTCAGGGTCTGCATTTCCTTCCTCCTTACTTCTTCAGTCTGAACTGCATCTTTTCGACCGGCATGATCAGGCCGACGTGGTCATCCATGTTCCAGAGGTATTCATCGTCCACGATGAAATCCTGCTCAAGGTCGGTGTGGATGACGTAGCTGTAGTGGTCGCCCTTATAGATGAGGTTCGAAATGTACCCTTCCACAAGGCCTTCCTCGACGTGGTCGGTCATCCGGATATCCTGCGGCTGGATGGAGACCACGATCTTCAGGCGCGCCGGATCGATCGGCTCGCCGTTCGCGTCGATCAGCTTTCCGTCCTCGGTGCGCTTCGAGCCGCGGATGATCTTCGTCAGGCTCGTCTCAAGCGGCTTTCCGTTGAACTCGAGCCTGTGGTCCGCGTTGATCTCCGCGTTGAAGTAGTTCGTATGGTCCTCGGCGATCATGATGTGGATGTTGTCCGGGTCCACGCGCATGCCGACGTAGTCCCCGACCTTCGCCGCGTGGACGGACTGGATCACCATCTCGCTCTTTCCGGATTCCACGGTGATCTCGTAATGGATGCCCTTGAAGATCACGGACGTGACCGTTCCGCGGATAATGCCCTCGGACGGCGGGGTGATGATGACGTCCTCCGGGCGGACGACCGCGGTGATATGCGTGCCTTCGGGAACATCGTCCACGCACTCAAACTCGCCGCCGCTGAAGCGCGCCCTGAGGTGCCCGGTCATGATGCCGTTGAAGATGTTGCTCTCGCCGATGAAGTCCGCGACGAAGGCGTTCTTCGGCTCGTTGTAGATATCCTCCGGGGTGCCGATCTGCTGGATCTTTCCCTCCGACATGACGACGATCGTGTCGGACATGGTCAGGGCCTCCTCCTGGTCGTGTGTCACGTAGATGAATGTGATGCCCAGGCGGTCATGCATCTCCTTAAGCTCGAGCTGCATCTCCTTGCGCATCTTCAGGTCCAGGGCGCCCAGGGGCTCGTCCAGCAGCAGGAGCTGCGGCTCGTTCACCAGGGCCCGGGCGAGGGCCACGCGCTGCTGCTGGCCGCCGGACAGCGTGGAGACGGCGCGGCGCTCGAAGCCCTCGAGGTCTACGAGCTCAAGGACGCGCTTCACCTTCTTCTGGATCACGTCCTCGGCCATCTTCTTCTGGCGGAGGCCGAAGGCGATATTCTCATAGATATTCATGTGCGGGAACAGCGCGTAGCGCTGGAAGACCGTATTGATCGGGCGCTGGTAGGGCGGCAGGGAGGAAATGTCCTTGCCGTTTAAAAGGATCTCGCCCTCGGTCGGGAGCTCGAAGCCCGCGATCATGCGGAGCGTCGTGGTCTTGCCGCAGCCCGACGGCCCGAGGAAGGTGACGAACTCGCCCTTCTTCACATAGAGATTGAAATCCTGCACTGCCGTAAAACCGTTGTCGTACGTTTTGGTGATGCCCTTTAACTCAATGATCTTTTCCCTGCTTCCGGCCATCTTTGTTCCCCCTTTTTGATCTTTGCCGTCTCAGAACGACGGCGGCGTGCTTACCCAGATAAATTTCGCAGCGGACGATGTCGTATTTTCGATATAGTGGTTCCGCTTCGACGCGTAGTAAAAGCTCTCCCCCGCCTTCACGACGTACTGCTTTTCGCCGAGGTGGAGCCGGATCCTGCCTGAAATGACGTAGCCGAACTCCTCGCCCGCATGCGGCGTGTCCTCCTGAAGCCGGCTGTGCGGTTCGATCACCACGAGCAGCGGCTCCATCATGTTCTTCTGCGCCGTCGGGACGATCCACTGGATATGGTTCCCCGCGTCGTCGAACTTCTCGAAAAAACCGCTCTCGGAAAAGACCACCTGCTCCTGCTCCTCCTCGCGGAAGAACTCCGCAGGCGTGCTCCCGAGACACTCGATCAGGTCGAACAGCGTGATCACCGCGGGCGCCACGAGCCCGTGCTCCAGCTGGGAGATATACCCCTTGGTAAGCTCCGTCCGGTCCGCGAGCTCCTGCTGCGTGAGCCCGTTCAGGTTCCGCAGGTTCCTGATCTTCCGTCCGATCTGCCTGTTGATAATGTCAGCATCCATACTGTCACCGTCCTTGCTTCAACAATTTTTTTGCTGCTGTAACGGTATTTTAAACTTTATATCATGCAATTCTAAACATAGTCCCATTAAGATTATAAGCATATTAAACTGAAAGTCAATTATTGCGAAACTCAAATAATAAACGAAAAGACAGGCGCTGCAGGAAGCGCCTGTCTGTCACAATGACGAAAAAACAGCCTGAAACGGAACAGAAGAAGCTGCAGGCATAAGGATCTCAGTCCCGGTCCTCTTTTGCCCAGCCGAAGGTGGTGCGCACTGCCTGCCTCCATCCCTTCAGCTTCTTCTCTCTTTCCGCCGCGTCCATCACCGGATAAAACACCCGGTCAATGGCCCAGTTCCGGACCACATCCTCCCTGCTCTTCCAGAAGCCCGCCGCAAGACCTGCCAGATAAGCGGCACCCATGGCGGTGGTCTCGACACATACCGGACGATGCACCGGCGCGCTGATGATGTCAGACTGGAACTGCATGAGGAAATCATTCCTGCACGCGCCTCCGTCCACCTTCAGGGCAGACAGATGGATCCCGGAATCCGCCTCCATCGCCCGCAGCACGTCGCTGGTCTGGAAGGCCAGGGACTCCAGCGTGGCGCGGATAATGTGATACTTGCTGACGCCCCGGGTCAGACCGGGGATCACGCCTCTCGCAT
>CACXDR010000043.1 GCA_902766415.1 uncultured Lachnospiraceae bacterium | reverse complement strand
CAGATCCTGCAAGCCGTGGTCCGGCTATATGGCAGAGATGCAGAGACGCTTCACCAAAGACCTGGGCGTTCCGTGCGCAGGCTTCGACGGCGACCAGGCAGATCCGCGCAACTTCAACGAGGCGCAGTACGTCACCCGTGTCCAGGGCCTGATGGAGGCAATGGAAGCGAACGAGAATGCGAAGGAGGCATAAGCAATGAGTATCGATAAGAGAATCGAAGAATTTGCAAAAATCGCCGCTTCGCCGAAGGCGCAGCTGGCTAAGTACAAGGCACAGGGCAAGAAGGTCATCGGCGTTCTTCCGTACTATGCTCCGGACGAGCTGGTCTATGCGGCAGGCATGGTGCCGATGGGCATCTGGGGAACCAACACCAAGACCATCAGCCGCGCAAAAGAGTACTGCGCGACCTTCTACTGCACGATCGCACAGCTGGCTCTGGAGATGCTGCTTGACGGGACCATGAAGGACCTGGACGGCGTCATCACCCCGACCATCTGCGATACGCTGCGCCCGATGTCCCAGAACATCCGCGTCTCCATGGGAGACAAGATGCCGGTCATCTTCCTTGCTCATCCGCAGAACAGGTTCGCGAAGTGGGGCAAGAAGTTCTGCATCGACCAGTACATGAACATCAAGAGAGAGCTCGAGAAGATCGCCTCCAAGGCTATCACCCCCGAGGATCTCCACCACGCGATCAAGGTCTACAACGCAAGCCGCGCGGAGCGCCGCCGCTTCACCAAGCTCGCGAACGAGCACTGCGATGTCATCACCCCGACGAAGCGCATGCAGGTCCTGAAGGCTGCATGGTTCATGCTGAAGGATGAGTACACCGAGATGCTCAAGGGCCTGAACGACGAGCTCGAGGCGCTTCCGGTCTGCGACTGGAAGGGCACCAAGGTCGTCACCTCCGGTATCATCTGCGACAACCCGAAGCTTCTTGAGGCGTTCGAGGAGAACCACATCGCCATCGCTGACGATGATGTCGCTCACGAGAGCCGCAGCTTCCGTACGGACGTCCCGGAGGATATCGAGGATCCGGTCGAGGCGCTTGCACAGCAGTTCGCCAACATCGATCACGACGTCCTGCTCTATGATCCGCAGTCGAACCAGAACCGCCGCGGCGAGTTCGTCGCTGACCTGGTCAGGAACAGCGGCGCGCAGGGACTTGTCCTCTTCATGCAGCAGTTCTGCGACCCGGAGGAGATGGAGTATCCGTACCTCAAGAAGGCCCTGGACAATGCAGGCATCCCGCACATCAAGCTTGGTATCGACCAGCAGATGCGCGACTTCGGCCAGGCCCGCACCGCGATCCAGGCGTTCGCGGACGTCCTCAGCCTGTAATCGTTATCAGATTTTCAGAAGGGGCTGTCGCATTAAGCTAATGCGACAGCCCCTTTTTGCGTGAAACGTTGAGCCATGGGGACTGTCCCCATGGCTCAACAGTCTTTCCGGTAATCAACACTTTTGCGCCAGAGTGTTGTACCATGGGGACAGTCCCCATGGCCGAAGTATGATAGAATAAAGCAAAAGGACTGTTGGAGCCTGACCGGAGGGATTTGACATGAGCAGAGAGCTTACTGAATATTTCCGCGAAATGATCGACAACAACCGTTTCGCGGCGCATAACCACGTCGTTATGACAGACATCGACCCGGACCGCGCGGAGGGCTATATCGAGCTTGCGGCGGACAGCACGAACGCCTTCGGGAACGTCCACGGCGGCTCGTATTTCGTGCTGGCGGATTCCCTTGCCGGCATGGCGGCGAGGAGCGACAAGCACCTTTATGTTACGCAGAACGCGAACGCCTATTTTCTCGGGACCACGAAGGACCGGCGGATCAACGGGGTGAGCAAGGTGCTGAAACGCACGAGGAGCACCTGCCTGGTCGAATCGCGCGTTACGGACGAGAGCGGGAAGCTGATCTTCCTCGCGAACTTTACCTTCTTTAACGTCGACGGGCGCATCCGGATCAAAAGCGACGAGGAGGTCAGGAGCGGCAAGGAGAGCGGGAGCGGTACGGACACCGGGAGCGGGCAGGGACCCGGGAGCGGCGCGGAGGCCAGCACGTAACATACGGACCTTCAAGAGAAATTTTCGACCGTCAGGATAAGGAAATTCAATATCTCAGGAAACGCCCGTATGGTATGATGTAACTGACCGGGCCGTAAGGAATGCGCCCAGATAAGGAGAAGACCATGCCCACACATTTTTCCAGAAAGAAAGTCAATATTTTCGGCCACAAGAACCCGGATACGGACGCGATCTGCGCCGCGATCTCCTATACCTGGTACAAGCAGCAGACGGATCCGGACGGAGAATATGAAGCCCGGCGCTGCGGCAACGTGAGCCGCGAAACACAGTTCGTCCTGGATTACTGGCAGGCGAAGACTCCGCGTCTCTGCACAAGCGTAAGTCCGCAGATGAAGGACATCGACTTCCGTCTCCAGCCGGGTATCGACGGCGAGACGAGCGTGCGCCGCGCATGGATGATGATGCGCGAGCAGGACATCGAGACGCTCTGCATCGTCGGGGAGAAGAATGACCTTCAGGGACTCGTCACGGTGGCGGATATCGCGAACGCGAACATGGCAATCTTTGACAACGAGATCCTCGGCAAGGCACACACGTCCTACAGGATCCTGATCGATACGCTGGACGCGGAGCTTGTGCTCGGAAACATCGACGCCGTCATTGACCGCGGCGCCATCTACGTCGGGACCAGCCCCGAGATGATCGAGGAGATGGTGGAGGAGGGCGACATCGTCCTCGTGACGAACCGCTACGAATCCCAGATCTGCGCGATCGAGTGCGGCGCGTCCTGCATCATCGTTTGCGCAGGCAGCGCGACCTCCAAGACTGTCCTCGCCCGCGCAAAGGAAAAGGGCTGCGCCATCATCTCCACGCCGTATGACACCTACATCGCGGCCCGTATGGTGAGCACCGCAGTCCCCGTAAGGCACCTCATGCTCTCCGAGGGCATCCTGTCATTCAGCATCAACACCTATGCCGAGGACGCGAAGAAGGTCATGGCGAACGTCCGCCACCGCTACTTCCCGGTGCTGGACGTGGATGGCAGGTACATCGGTGTGGTCAGCCGCCGGAACATGCTGAACGTGCACCCGAAAAAGGTCATCCTTGTGGACCATAACGAGCTCGACCAGTCCGACGACGGCATGGACGAGGCGGAGGTCCTTGAGATCATCGACCACCACAGGATCGGAAACATCGAGACCGCGGGCCCGGCGTTCTTCCGCGCGGAGCCGGTCGGCTGCACGAACACGATCATCTGGACCATGATGCTTGAGCAGGGGATCACCCCGACGAAGCAGATCGCCGGCCTCATGCTTTCCGCGATCCTGTCCGACACGCTCTGCTTCCGTTCCCCGACCTGCACGTCCCGCGACGTGAACGCGGCGAAGCGCCTCGCGGAGATCGCGGAGGTGGATATCGACGAGTACGCGAACCGTATGTTCGAGGCGGGCGAGGATCTGACCGGCCGCACCGCGGAGGATATCCTCTACGCCGACTTCAAGATCTTCACCTTCGGCGACCTCAAGTTCGGCGTGGGCCAGTCCACCTTCATGACGGAAAAGAACCGGAAGAACGCGGAGGCGCTTGTCGCTCCGTATCTTGAAAATGCGCTGGTCAAGTCGAACGTCGAGATGATCTTCTACATGGCGACCGACACCCCGTCGACCACCACGGAGCTCTTCTGCGCTGGAAAGGGCGCGGACGATATCGCTTCCCGCGCGTTCAGCACGGACAAGACGCCTGAGGGATATTACGTCCTTAAGGACGTCGTGAGCCGCAAGAAGCAGATGATCCCGCCGCTCAGGCTGGCGATGCAGCAGATGGAAGGCTGAGAAGGGAGGCATGATATGGCAAAGGTGACAGCATTTCTCGCGACAGGTCTCGAGGAGGTCGAGTGCCTCTCTGTTGTCGACATCCTGAGAAGGGCCGGCGTGGAGGTGGAGCTTGTGTCCGCGACAGGAGAACGCGTCGTGACCGGCTCGCACGGGATCGCGGTCGTGACGGACCGCCTGCTTTCCGAGGCGGACCTTGCGGTGAGCGACGTCCTGTTCCTCCCGGGCGGCGTGCCCGGCGTCCCGAACCTTGAAAAGAACGAGGAAGTCATCTCGGCGCTGAAGGCGCAGTTTGCTGCCGGGAAGCGTGTGGCCGCGATCTGCGCGGCGCCCTCGATCCTCGGAAAGCTCGGCTTTTTCGACGGCCATCCCTTCACGTGCTATCCCGGCTGGGAGAAGGGCATTGACGGCGTGAACGGCGCGCGCTGGACCGGCAGCGGCGTCCTCACCGAGGGGAACGTCTCGACCGGCCGCGGCTTAGGCTGCGCCATCGATTTCGGCCTCGAGCTCGTGCGCGTGCTCTGCGGGGAAGAAAAGGCGGACGGGATCCGCAGGGGGATCCAGCATCCTGCAACGTTCTGAAAAAGGAGTATATGAAGCATGGCGATCAATCCCATGAAACTGATGAAGCTTGGAGGCCTCGCGAAGCGCTTCCAGGCGAACCACCCGCGTGTGGCGGCCTTCCTTAAGACCGTGCTGTTTACATCCGGCATCCCCGAGGGGACCATCATCGAGCTCCGCGTGACCCGTCCCGGCGAGGAAATGAGCGTCACGAACATGAAGGTCACGGCGGACGATATCGCGCTCTTCGAGGAAGCGAAGGACCTTATGAATTAAGCGGCCGATGCAGGCCGCCCCGGAGGGCACCCCGGAAAAGAAGAAGCAGGAAGGATGACGGCGGAGAATGGTCGAAGAAGTATTTGAAAACATATTCCGGATCGAGGTGGTCCTCCCCGGCAACCCGCTGAAGGCGACGAATGCCTACCT
>CACXDR010000042.1 GCA_902766415.1 uncultured Lachnospiraceae bacterium | reverse complement strand
GGCGCTTCCGTCGAGAACATCAACCTTATCACTCAGGATGACGCGGAGCTCGCGATCTCCATGCAGGACTCAGTCGTCCAGGCATATGAGGGCTTCGGCGCCTTCACGGAAGCAAAGCCTGAGCTCCGCGCGCTTATGAGGCTGTGGCCGAACTATGTCCAGCTCGTAACGGTCGCGAGCACGGGCATTAAAAGCGTTGAGGATCTGAGAGGCAAGAAGGTCGGCGTCGGCGCGCCGAATTCCGGTGTCGAGCTGAACGCCCGCATGATCTTCGAGGCGTACGGGATGACCTACGCGGACGCGAAGGTCGACTACCTGTCGTACGGCGAGGCAATCGACCAGATGAAGAACGGGCTCTGCGACGCGGCATTCGTTACCTCGGGCCTTCCGAACGCGACGGTCTCCGAGCTCGCGTTCAGCTATGACATGGTCATCGTCCCGATCGACGGTCCCGGCCGCGACAACCTGATCGCGAAGTATCCGTTCTTCGCGGCAAGCACGATCCCGGCAGGAACCTACAACAACGAGCAGGACGTTGAGAGCGTTTTCGTCTACAACATCATGCTTGTCAGCAATTCGCTTTCCGACGATATGGTCTACGATATGCTCGACTGCATTTTTGAGGACGTCGATTCCATCAAGGCCAGCCATAACACGGCGAACAAGAACATCGACATCAGCTTCGGTGTTAATGACATCAAGATCCCTCTGCATGACGGCGCGGCGAGATGGTGGAAAGAGCACGGCTATGAGACGCCGCTGAATCCGTGACGGGCAGATCAGCCTTGAAGATATGAAAACTGGTCTGCTTCAAAGCTCCGGAAGTATAAGGGCGCTGTACGCGGCAGCCGCGTGCGCCGTGTCTGCCGGGCTTGCCTTCGGCGCGGGACAGCATACCGGGAGACGGGTGCTGCGCGCGGAGGACCAGGAGACCGGACGGGTCTACGCGGAAGCCCCCGTAGAGACCGGGGACACCGTAGAGTTTGACTGGGTCCATTCCTTTGAGCATATCCCGTGGAACGAGTACTACACGGTCCTGGAGGACGGGACGTTCCGGCTGGATACGATCTCCGTAGCCGGCTTCGGCGCGGGGATCCCGGCAGAGATGGACGTCGATTACCGGTACGAGGACGGGCTCATCTACATGGACAATATCGGCAGCGAGTTTGACAGCTTCCGGTTCTTCAATTCAGATACAGCGCTGGATGTGATCCAGATAAATGATGTCGATTTTATCAAGGGCTCTGATATGCCGTATCACGCGAAGATCACGGTATACACAGCCGGAAAATAATGGAGGTAAGATCCTTGAACGAAAACGAGAAAAAGATCGTTGAGGGTACTGTCGAAAGCAGCGGGGTCTCCGAGGAAAAGGAGAAGGCGATCCTTGAAAAATATGACAAGGAATCCAGGACCCGCACATTTGTGAACCCGACGATGGCTCTGGTCTTTAAGGTGTTCTGCATCGCTGTCACCGCGTATCACCTGATCTTTGCGGCGGGCATCTGGACACCGAGAACACTGCAGCACAGGGCGATCCACGTCGCCATGATGCTCATCCTTTCCTTTGCGATGTATCCCGCGACAAAGAAGGCAAGCCGCAAGTCGATCGCATGGTATGATTATATCCTGATGGCACTGTCCGCGGTGACTGCGGTCTATATGTACGTCAATTACAATACGATCGTCAACCGCGCGGGCGTCGTCAACGGGACGGACGTGATCGTAGGCGCGATCCTCACGATCCTGGTCCTGGAAGCGACACGCCGTGTCTGCGGCACCGCGCTGCCGATCCTCTCCCTGATCTTTATCCTGTATGCCCTTATGGGCCGCCGCGCGGGCATGATCCCGATCAACATCCCCGGCATCTTCCTTCACAGAGGATATACGCTGCCGAAGATGTTCAGCAACTTTTACACCAACACGGAGGGTATCTACGGCTCCTCCGTCAACGTCGCATCCACCTATATTTTCCTGTTCATCTGCTTTGGTGAGTTCATGAACAAGTGCGGCATGGGCAAGTTCTTCAACGACATCGCCACCGCGCTTGCCGGATGGTCGAAGGGCGGCCCCGCGAAGGTCGCGATCATTGCCGCAGGCCTTCTGGGCATGATCAACGGCGCGGCAGTCGCGGTCGTCGTGACCACCGGCTCCTTCACCATCCCGCTGATGAAGAAGGACGGCTATGACAACGAGTTCGCCGGCGCGGTCGTTGCGACCGGTTCCGTAGGCGGACAGCTGATGCCGCCGGTCATGGGCGCTGCAGCTTTCATCATGGCCGAGACCCTGGGCATCAAGTATAATTACCTGCTTGTGTGCGCCATCATCCCGGCGATCATCTACTACCTCGGGATCCTTTTCCAGATCCAGCTCAGGGCCGACAGGCTGAAGATGAAGCCGACCCCGAAGGAGGACCTGCCGAAGATCGGACAGGTCATGAAGGAGTCCGGGCATCTGGCCATCCCGATCATCTTCCTCGTCTACATGCTGTTCTTCTCCGGCAAGACCGTTATCATGGCTGCGTTCTATTCCATCATCTGCACCATCGTGATCGCGCAGCTGAGAAAGAACACGAGGATGAGCGTCAATGATATCATCAACGCCCTCGCGAAATCCGCTACTTCCACCGTTTCCGTCGCGATCGCCTGCGCCTGCGTCGGCTGCATCGTCGGCGTCTGCTCTATCACCGGCTTCGCGCTGAACCTTGCGAACGCGATCGTCATGATCGGACAGAACAGCCTGCTCTTCACGCTGGTGTTCTCCATGGTCACCTGCATGATCCTCGGCATGGGACTTCCGTCCATCCCTGCATACATCATCACCTCCACGGTCGCCGCTCCGGCGCTCGTGCAGCTTGGGATCCCGGATATTGCCGCGCACATGTTCTGCTTCTACTTCGCGATGTTCGCGAACCTGACGCCTCCGGTCGCGCTTGCTTCCTTTGCGGCGGCAGGTATTTCCGGCGGCGACGCGATGAAGACCGGCTGGGCTTCCGTCAAGCTGGCACTTGCGGGCTTCATCCTGCCGTACATGTTCGTGTATAACAACTCCCTGCTCCTGATCGGCCAGAAGATGAACGAAAAGGGCAAGATGGAGATCGTCCGCACCGGCTTCGCGTCGGGGGCGATGACGGCGGTCTTCTCCGTTATCGGCGTCGCGCTCCTTTCCATCGCGGTCGAGGGACATCTCTTCAGCAAGGTGAACCCGGTCCTCCGCGTCCTCGCGATCATCGGCGCGTTCCTCCTGATGACCCCGAACATGATGTTCAACCTCGTCGGTATCGGGATCGCGGCGGCTGTGATCGTGATCCAGAAGGCTGCAGGCGGAAGAGTGAACGCAGCAGCGGCGTGATCAGAATGATCAGGAAGCCCTGGTTCTGATTTATGAAAGAAAGACCCGGAAGTTCTTCCGGGTCTTTCTTCTGGTGATACAGGACAAAACAAAAGCCGCTTAAACGTATCGTTTAAGCGGCTTTTCCTTCGAGCTGATGACGGGAATCGGACCCGTGACCTCCGCACTACCAATGCGACGCACTACCGACTGTGCTACATCAGCATCGCGCTTG
>CACXDR010000041.1 GCA_902766415.1 uncultured Lachnospiraceae bacterium | reverse complement strand
GTTTTCCTGCAAAGTGCTCATGAAGCAGCCGCTTCATATAAGCCTCCCGGCGAGAAGGCCGTCCGAAAGAAGGAAGAGCAGCGCCGGCATGAGGGTGAACGGGAGGAAGGGGATGGCCCTCCCGGCGCCGCGCTTTCCGGAAAACGTCCCGAGGGCGATGATCACAAGAGAGCAGAGCCCCGCGGAAAAGACAGAGATAAAAATGAGGAGAAGATTCATTTTTATTCCGATGGCAGGTCCCGTCAGAAGGAAAAACAGGGCGTCGCCGATCCCTAAGCTTCCCCTGGTCAGGAGGGAGGTGAGCAGCAGGGCCGCTCCGGGCGTGAGTGCGAGGAGCAGCTGCCCTGTGCCCTCCCAGGTGATACGGAGCGAGCCGCAGGCCAGGGCAGACAGGAAAAACAAGGCCTCTGCCGCCGCCATGGCGAGGAAGATCCTGAGATCGACCGTCATGGTCTTCAGGTCCGAAAACGCGCAGAGAAGGAAAAATACCAGCAGGACGATCCGTCCGGCGGTGGTTTCAAGGATCAAGGGATCTCCTTTCCGTGCGGCCCCGCGCTGTTTCCGCCGCGCGGGGACCGCATCAAAGATCAGTGACAGGAACAACAGGAACAAGTCTTTTTTTTAAAAGCTCTGCCGGTCCAGAAGGGCACCGGCAGAAGTAAGCGGTCAGGTCCCTGCGGGTTCACCAGCAGTAGCTGCATTTCCCGAGGTGGCTGACGGTCGACAGCCGCACTGCCCTCGCATAGGCGGCGAGCGCGCTGCAGTTCATATCGGCGTGATAGGAGGTGCCCCCGTCAAGAATGTATACCGTGCCTCCCGTTACGCCTTTCGCGCACCGGGAGCAGGGGGCGTAGTGCTTTCCAAAGCGGTTTCTCTGGAGGCCGACCGTGGAGAACGGTACCGGTGTCATGCTGTTTGAAAGATAGTGGCAGGATGCTGTCCGGTGGTAGCGTGTGCTGTCCCTTCCGACATAGACGATGGGGTCTTCCTCCTCCGCGGGCTCCGGCGCCTTTGAAGGGTCCCAGGAGGGATCCGCCCCAAGCCAGGCGCGCCGCGAGGCGGTGACGCTCTGATGGACGCTCCCCAGGCCGAAAACGGTAAAGGGGAGACGGTAATCGTAGTCGAGGGTCAGCGTGATGGTCTCCCCGTCGGAAAGACAGGAGGAGCGGAGGGAGAGCACGTGCTCCGCGTAGCCGTCCCCGGCAGCGGCCCTTGCGCGCTGCGCGGCGTAGGCGCCGAGCGCGTTTCCGGTGAGATATCCCCGGAGCTGTTCGGCGCTTCCGGACGCGGAATCGCGGGTCTCCCCGTTCCCGGAGCTGAGCCCCGCAAGCCTTGCGATGGTCTCCGCGGCTCCCGCAGCTTCCGGAAGGGCTTCTGCGGCAGACGTGCCGGAACGTATAACGTAAACGCCCTGCGCCGCGGCCTGGCATACCTCCTCGCAGGCGGTCTGCATGCTCCGGGAGGTGCGAAGCATCCGCATGGGCAGGATCAGGATGTACATTGCGAAGAGAAACAGAGGGAGCGCCAGCGCCGCTTCCAGCGTAAGGCTGGCGGAGAGTGCGCGGCGCCGGCGGATCAGGAAGGCGGGTGCTCCGTTGTGGGTCCGGGCACCCGGCCCCGCCTCCCCGGAGCGGTTCGGGAAACGGGCCAGCCGGTACTGTACCTGGAGAGCCTTTGTCCTTTCTTTTGGGGTGATTTTTAAAAAACTTCGGGTTGGTTTGTTTTTCATAAAATATCCCGTTTCCTTCTTTCACGGAGGGGCAGGGCCGGAGGCCCGGCAGGCGCGGCATGCCCGGACGGATATGCACGGTCCTTCTGCCGGGTCGCGGCCACAGGATGGTTCAGTAGGCGCGTACCGTTTCCGCCCTGATCCCGAACGCGGACGGAACGCTGCCTTTGTAAGGTCCTGTGATGCCAAGAGAGGTGAAAAGATGCCCTGAACGGGCCGTGACCTCCGCGTGCATGCCGTAGAGGCAGTCCTTCACGCGGAATTCCGGGTCGCGGCGCATGAGGTTCAGTTCGATCATGTCCATGATCCGGTAGTCCCGTTCCTCCGCGGACAGGGTGAAGAGGAGGAGCTTGAGATAACCCTCCCAGGTGAAGCCGTTCTCCGCTTCCTTAAGGAGACCGTCCGCGGCGCCGTGGTCGGCGGCAAAGGCCAGAAGGTTCTCGATGGAACACATCCAGTCGCTTTCCTTTTTGACAAGCGCAGCCTTCTTCCCAGAGAGCAGGAGCCTCAGGTCGAGGACCGTTTCGGCCAGCGCCCACGCGGAAATGACCAGGAGGAGCACGACGGCATAAAGGACCGGGTAGGCCCCGCCGATGCGCTGCGCGAGGCCGGAGGCCTTTTCAAAAAGCGCCGGCGTCCTTAAGATGTGGATAAAATTCAGGGCTTCGCGGATCCCCATGATCCGGAAGACCGTGCTTTCCAGGTTTTTCCTGTCTGTATCCTGTCCGGCGACGGCATATTCAAGCTCGTAGGCCACAGGCCGTCCGCTTTTGTCCGTGAATTCCGGGAGGACCTTGCCGGCGTACTCCCCGACGGCAGCGGCAGTGATGAGCCCCGGGCCGCCGTCCCCGCGTTCCGTGACCGAGGTCGATGAGGGCAGGGCGGAAACCGGGATGATGCCGGCGGATACCTCCGTCCCGGCGGGAAGGACCAGAGGAAGCAGGCCGCTGCCCGCAAGATCCATGACCTTTTCAAGAAGGCCCTCGGTCTCCTCGTCACGGATCCCGAATTCACAGCTGAAGTCCGGGACCGGGACCCTGTCCCAGGCCTCCGCGACCTCCGCCCAGAGCGCGTCCTCGTCAAGGCCGTCGCCGTCCTCCTCATCATCCTCCTCGTACTCGTCGATATATTCCTGCGTCTCATCCGCGAATTCACGGACGTCGGAGATGATCCGGAGCTCTTCCTCGTTCCGGTCGTCCAGCGCTTCGATCTCAAGGCGGCGTTCGCCGTCATGGTCCGTGTACGCGCGGAAGGAGGAGAGCTGCTCCTCGACCGTCTTCCGGTTCTCCTCGTTCAGGGAGGAGAAGTCGCCGGCGTGCTGCTCCTCGATCCGTCTTAGCTCGGAAGCGAAGGCATCCGCTTTTTTACTGTAATCGCTGACCAGCCCGGGAAGGAGAGATACCGTGCCGGAGAGCCTTGCGGCTGTCTGCTGAAAGCTGTCGTTATTGCCGCCGCGCACCTGGTCACGGGCTGTTCTCTTAAGCTCCGCCTGCAGGTCAAGGTTTTCACGGATCCGCATGATGGCCTTTTCCATTCGTACGGCAGCACGGCTCTGGAGCCCGTAGTCCTTCAGGACGCTGCTCATGGTCCTGGCCTCCGTCACATCCTTCCAGAGCGTCTCTATGTTCTCCGGTGACATGTCGAGGCTGATCCATCCGAACCGCATATAGTCGATGACCTCCTGCTCGAACCAGACGCCGCCGCCGTCCGTCAGGAAGGTCTTTTCCGTGATCCTTACCTCTGGGCGGCTTACTGCGTACCAGCCGCAGTTTTCCGCGTAGGGCTCCATGAAGGCTTCCATGGCTCCGGCGCACTCGCTGTCGTCCGTGCAGGTGCGCCCGAGGAGCCGGTAGAATTCCCAGAGGTCGTTCCGGTACTGGGAAAAGAGGCTGTCTATGGCGGAATCTGCCATATTCCGCACATAGAATCTTGCCCCGGCCGTCCTGGCGCTTTCGGTCAGCGCGCAGAGGAGCGCGCTGACCGATGTGAATACCAGTGCCAGGAAAACGGTGACCGAGCCTTTCAGCCGGGTCAATCGATATGGACTGCAGCCGCGTCCTCGAGGACACCGCTGGACTGCGTGTTGATGTCCCGGAAAATGATCTCCAGAAGGCTGGTGATGGACTGCCGGAAGATCACGACGAGGCTGATCAGGACGACAAGGATGAGGACAAGCTCGATCGTGCCGACGCCGCTTTCATCGGCAAAGAAATCGGGTGCGGTCCCTCCCGGGGAGAAGGGATCCAGGGTCTCGGTGAAGCTGAAATTCATAGGTAACTCCTTTCGTAATGCATGTGGTGGCGGGTTTACGGGTGACTTTATCCTGTACCGGCATGCGCGCTGTCCTCAGAATGCGAGGACTGCCGGGACAACGATCATTGCCATGACGACGACAAGCATAAGGAACAATGGCGCGAGCAGCCTGGTCCCGGCCTCCTCGCCCATGCGGCGC
>CACXDR010000040.1 GCA_902766415.1 uncultured Lachnospiraceae bacterium | reverse complement strand
TTCCGGGGCAGGAGGAAGGGATCGTCCTGCTGTTCCTCCGGGTCCTGCCCCTCCTGCGGGGTCTCCGGATCCTGCCCTGCCTCCGGTTCCTGCTCCGCCTGCGGAAGAAACGGGTCCGGCCCTTCCTGCAGGATCTCCGGGTCCTGCGGGACCTTGAACGGCTGCGCGTCAGGAGAAGACAGCGGAAAGGCAGGCAGAACCAGCGCTAAGAAAGAGGGACAGGCGGACCCGGATTGAAAAGGCGCCGGGCGTGATATATGATGAATCTGGAACACCATCACAGAAAAGCTGCCTGACGGCAGCCTCCGCGCGCGACGGCTTCGTCCCGCGGGCGGGACCTGGACGAAAAGGGGGAGAGGAATGGGAGGATCGATCACGGATGTCCACTGTCCGAACTGCGGAGCGCCGGCAAAATATGACATCGTCCGGCATAATTACCGCTGCGCCTCCTGCGGAGGCCAGGTAAAGGTCAGCGAGGCTCTGGCCGAGAAGCAGGGCTTCCGCCGCCTCCAGCAGGAAAAGATCCGCGAAAGCGCCGGCAGATATAAGCTCATGACCGCAAGCTGCTCGGGCTGCGGCGCGGAGCTCGTGTTCGAGGAGGGCGAGGCGGCTGTGACCTGCGCCTTCTGCGGGCGCGCCCTTGTCCGGAAGGATTACGTCACGTCGAAGGAGATCCCCGAGCTCATCCTCCCGTTCCGCATCACGCGGGACGAGGCGGAGGAGTGCTTAAGGGACTGGTGCAGTAAGAACCAGCGCCGCCCGGAGGCAAAGCGGCTTATGAAGGAAGCCGGAAAGCTGAACGGCTTCTATCTCCCCTATGAGCTGATCCGGGGACCGGTCAGCTCAGCGGTCTCGAGGATCGACGCGTTGAGGTACTATCACTGCAGGGCCTTTGTGGACGATGTCTACGTGAACTGCTCGGGGCAGCTCGACAACCTGCTCCTTGACGCGATGGAGCCCTTTGAGACGGAAGAGCTTATGCCCTTCGATTTCGCGTACGCCGCGGGACAGAGGATCCGGATCCGGGACATCAATGACAAGGAGCTTGGCCGCAGGGTCGACGACGAGATCTCCTCGGACATCACACCGGCCGTCCGGAAGACGCTTGAAACAGAAGCGGTGGAGATCCGTACGGATCCCTCCGCCGTCATGCGGATGCCCGTGCTCCTGCCGGCATATTACCTGAACGCCGGGGGAACGCTTGCTTCCGTCAACGGCCAGACCGGCAGGGTCAGCGTCCGGGCGGACAAGGAGTCCTATTATTTCTTCCTTCCCTGGTGGCTGAAGGCGCTCATCGCCACGGTCGTGATCAGCTTCCTTGCGTGCGCGGCGTTCCGCCTGTTCGGGATGCCCGCCGAGGAAAGCATCCTCGTTACGGGCGTGCTGGCGGCCTTCATGCTGATCGTCACCCTCTGCGCCTACAGCGACGCTGTGCACAACAGCTTCCGGGTCGAGGCCGCAAGAAAGATCTTCACCTCCTCCGGGGGGATCCTCCGGCGCAGGGGAAAGGACCTTGTCCGGGACGCGAAGATGCCGGAAAAGCAGGCGGTGCAGCCGGCCTTCTTCGAAAATCTGGACGGAAAGCAGCAGCATGTGAAGCTCGTGTTCCGGTCGCCGAAAAGGATCTTCAGGACTGCGCTTCTCACGTTTACGGTCATGTTCCTTCCCGTGATCATCGCCCTGTTCCTGAACGGCTTTAACTTCCGGGGCCTTGAGCTCGGAGGCTCCGCGGTGTGGTTCTGCATCATGGTGCCGGTGATCCCGGTCTATATCCTGAAATTCGCGGTGATCGAGCTTTACGAGCGGCCGTGGATCTATGTCATCGGGGAGGACGGGAAGGCCAGGCGGTACGCGAAGAAGCCGGACCTTAAAAAAACAGGCGGGATCATACTCAGCATCCTTAAGCTGCTGGTCATCCCGCCTCTGTGCTTCGCCATCTGGTTCGGCATCATCAGTTTCTTTGTTATGTGCTACCTGACCGCGTTCGGGTTCGACTGACCCGCGGAGAGGAGCGCGTCAAGGATCCTTGCGAACTGTTCCTCTGAAAGGACCTGCACGCCCAGGATACCCGCGTCGTCGGCGCCGAGGCAGTTTTCCGGCCGGTCGTCGAAGAACGCGCATTCCTCCGGCCGGAGCCCGTATTTTTTAAGAAGGAAACGGTAGATCCGTTCCTCCGGCTTCACCATGTGGACCTCATAGGAGATGACTCCGCCGCTCATGTCGTCCATGAAGGGCCTGCCCGCGGTGTGCGTCCGGAAGAGGACCTCCTCATAGTTCGAAAGGAGGTACAGGCGGTACCCGGCTTCCTTAAGAAGGTGCACGCGTTTCCAGATCTCCTCGCGGGGGATCGGGAGGCTTTCAAGATCGGAGAACCAGAGGGCGATGTTCTCTGCGTCCTCAGGATAGATCATGCTGTACTTCTCCACGATCTCCGGGATCGTGACGATACCGTAGTCGAGCAGCGGCCACAGGTGGCTCCGCGCGATCTCGCGGGAGATGCGGATCGCCTCCTCCTCCGGGAGCCCGGCGTTTAAAAGCGGCGCCGCCCACTGGTAGGAAAGAAGCACGTGACCGACATCGAAAATGATATTTTTCAGCTGACCCGTGCGGGCCGCCTCGATGAGGCGGCCTTCTTTCGTGCTGCCGACCAGGCTTTTGATGTACTGAAGCGACGGCGCCTTTTCCTGCTCCGCGGGGATCTCGAAGTTCAGGATCCCGTCGAAGCCGGACTGCATGATGGCCTTGACAGCAGCCCGGAAATCGATCACGGAGTCCATGGGCGGGTTCCGGTCCTCGCCGGAAATGTCGATCTGGAAGGCGTAGGGGGCATAGTCCCTCAGGACCTCCGTGACGTCATAGTGCTCCCTGTGGAGGTGCATGGTGTCAAGGTACATATGGAAGCAGGGCGAGCCGACTCTTTTCACGAAGGCGAGCGTCTCCTCCGGGTCGCAGAAGGCGCGCGACTCGTCGCGGTCGATCGCCTCAAGGATCACCGGGACGGAAAGCGGCTCGCAGAACGAGACGAGCTCGCGGATGCTTTTTTCGAGCTGCTCCATGTAGAGATCCGTCGTCGCGGCGTCGGAAAAGGTCCCGCGGACGGCGCCGATGATGAGCGCGGGGCACCCTAAGGGCACGGAAAACTCCGCGATCCTTTTCATGCGGGCGACTGCCCCGGTCCGTACGGCTTCATCGCCCGCGCCGAGGCTCAGGCGGTCGATGCTGTAGACCCGCCCGGTAGCGAGCGCGTCGATGGAAAGGCCGGTCTCCGCCATCAGCTGCTTCAGCTCCTCCGCGTCGTAATCGGAGGTGTCGCGGATGGTAAGCTGCACACCGTCGTAGCCTGCGGCTTTCGCCATCCGGAAGGCTTCCCTGACCGGGGCCTGTATGGCTGCGGAACGGCTCGGGAAGGAACCGTCCGTGATCACTGCGGTATATTTCATATAAGATCCTTTCAGAATAAAAACGATTTCATACACCATACATCTTACAACAACTGCCGGCGGATTTGTATCGTTCTTGCCATGGCACTTTGACCCTTTTTAATATACAATGGATTCGTGGAGCTTATTTTTTCTGATATTCGCTGAAGGAAGACAGTGATAAAAGACAGAAAGGAGCCCGGATGAAGGTCAACGACCGGTACTGTTCATTTTATTATGAGGACGATGACGATTACGGCGTGATCGCGCTGGAGCCGGAAAGGACAGCGCTTCTGATCGTCGACATGCAGCATGTGTTTATCTCAAGACCCGCGAAAGCCCCGGAGACTCCTGCGGAGAAGCGCCGCGCGGAGCGCTGGGAGCAGTTCTACCGCGCGATCGATGAGACGGTCCTCCCGAACAACGTGCGCCTCCTTGAATTCTTCCGGGAGCACGGGCTCGAGGTCTGCTTCGCGAAGATCCAGGGGCGGAAGAAAAACGGGAAGGACCGGTCGCTTGACCAGAAGGCCACCGGGTATAACGAGCTCCTCCTGCCGCCGGGCGACCCCTCCGCGGAGATCGTCCCGGAGCTTGCGCCGGGGGACGACGAGATCGTGGTGCAGAAGACGACGGACAGCGCGCTGACGGGTACGCCGCTGCGCCTCATGCTTTCCAACATGGGGATCGATACGGTGGTCGTGACCGGGGTGCTTACGGACCAGTGCGTGTCCGGGACGGTCCGGAGCCTTGCGGACGAGAGCTTCCGGGTGTGGCTTATCGAGGACGCCTGCCGCGCGTCGACGGAGGAGATCCAGCGGAACGAGCTCACGATCTTAAACAACATTTACTGCCATGTCGTAAACACGGATGAGATCATCGCGGCGCTTTCGGAAGCGCTTTCGGAAAGGAGCGTAAAGGATGGACAGGATGGGACTGTTTGATTTCCTGCCTGCGGAGATGGAGTTCTGGGGCGTCCCGGGCATGAGCTTCGGCGTCATGAAGGACGGGGAGCTCCTGGCCGCCGGCGGATACGGCTTCCGTGACGTGGAGCGGGGGCTTCCTGCGGACGAGAAGACGCTTTACGGTGTCGCCTCCTGCTCAAAATCCTTCACCTCCTGCCTGGTCTCCATGCTGGCGGACGACGGCGTCCTTGACTTTGACCGGCCCGTACGCGAATATATCCCGGAGTTTTCCATGTATGACCCGCTGGCAGCCAGGGAATGCACGCTGCGGGACATGCTGACCCACCGTACGGGGCTTGCCCCGCACGAGGCGATGTGGCCGGATCCCTTCCGGACGAAGACGGACCTTTTAATGGCGCTGAAATACCTGAAGCCGTCCGCGCCGTTCCGCACGGAGACGAAATACAACAACACCGTCTA
>CACXDR010000039.1 GCA_902766415.1 uncultured Lachnospiraceae bacterium | reverse complement strand
TACGCAGAAGCCGAGCAGTCCCACGATTAGGCTCCCCGTGAGAAGCAGCGCAAGGAGCGCCGTCATGCAGAAGAGGAGGAAGAAGAACAGGATGAGCATGCTCTGGTACAGGGCGTACGGGACGCAGGACGCGCTGCCGGTGCTGACCTGGATGATGACCGCGCCGATGACGTTCATAAGAAGCATGGGAACCGCGGCGATCAGGAGGCTGTTCAGGTTCACGGC
This sequence comes from uncultured Lachnospiraceae bacterium, assembly GCA_902766415.1. Next base: position 9,761 of record CACXDR010000039.1, on the reverse strand, counting down.
GAGGAACATCCGCGTGCGGCTCACAGGGAGGCTGTGCCAGAAGTCCGTCTGCTGCTTCGAGTGAAGATAATGAAAGCCGGAGAAGACCAGGGCTGCCGCGAGAAGAAGCATGAAGAACAGGATCACGGTATTGTCCGCGGAGACCAGGGCCTGCCAGTCCGTGAGGAGCCGGGAGCGGAGCATGTGCAGCGCTGCCTCCCTGCCGACGCGGGCCTCCAGGGTACGGATCTCGTCCTCGGAAAGGACCGCCGCGGAGGAGAGCATCGCGGTCACCGGATAGATAAAGAAGAAAAGCAGGAGAGAGAGGGCCGCGGACCAGTACCGCCGTTTGAAGTTCTCCCGCAGAAGGTCAAAGAACGAGCTCTTTGATGTCATAGCCGTTCACCTCCGTTTCACTGATAAAGATCTCCTCAAGGGAGAGGGGCACGATCTCCATGAAGACCGGATCGTACTGGCGCATTGCGGAAAGGATGCGGTCCTCGCGCCCCCGCACAGTGAGGGTCAGGACGCTGCCGGTCCGGGACGAGCGGAGGATGTCAAGCCCTGCGAGGTCCTTCTCGTCCGTCCCCGGCTTCAGGATGCACTGGAGCTTGTGGATGTCCAGCTTCATGTCGTCAAGGTCCCTGGAAAGGAGGATGCCGCCGCGGTGCAGAAGACCCACGTGGTCGCACATGTCCTCGAGCTCCCGGAGATTGTGGGAGGCGATCACCGGGGTAAGGCCGCGGGAGGCCATGTCCTCCGCGAAGAGGCTTTTCACCGTCTGGCGCATGACCGGGTCAAGGCCGTCGAAGGTCTCGTCGCAGAAGAGGTATTTTGTCCCTGCGGACAGCCCGAGAAGGACGGAAAGCTGCTTTTTCATGCCCTTGGAAAAGGTGTTGATCTTCCTTAAGGGATCCAGGCCGAAGCCGGCAAGGAGACGGCTGAACCGGTCCGCGTCGAAATCCGGGTAAAGGATCCGGTAAAAGCAGAGCATGTCCTTCGGGGTGGAGTTCGGGAAAAAATGCTGGTCGTCGGAAATATAGAAGAAGTCCGCCTTTTTTGCGTGGTTCTCGTAGATCTCCTCGCCGTCGACCATCACTGTTCCTTCGTCAGGCTTCAGGATCCCGGTGAGAAGCTTCAGAAATGTGCTTTTCCCGGCACCGTTCGTGCCGATGAGGCCGAAGACCTGTCCCTCGCGGATCACCGCGCTGACATGGTCGACGGCGGTGATGCTGTCAAAGCGCTTGGTCAGATCCGTTGTCTTGATCATGGTTCGTTCCTCCTTGGATCAGTTCCTCGTCCGCCGCGGCGGAGGCGCGGGAGAACAGGGCGCGCACGCGCTCCGTGATCCCTGCTTCGTCCATGCCGCAGGCGGCCGCTTTTCTTAACGCGGCGTCGAGCTCGGCGGTGACGCCTTCAAGGCGCGCCGCGCGCACATGCCCGGGGTCCGCGGCGAAGCTTCCCTTTCCCTTGACGGAATAGATAAAGCCGCGGCGCTCAAGCTCCACGTAGGCGCGCTGGACTGTGTTGGGGTTTATGGAAAGCTCTGCCGCCAGCGCGCGCACGGAGGGCAGCGGCTGGTATTCGGGAAGCGCGCCGAGCGCGATCAGCTCCGACAGCTTTTCAACGATCTGTTCGTAAATGGGACGCCGGTCCCTGGGGTCAAGCAGTATCATGCCGAAGCCTCCTTTCAGCCATCATTCCTGAGCGCGGCGAGCGGGCTCAGCTGCATGGCGCGTTTTGCCGGCAGGTAGCCGGCGATGGTGCCGATCCCGATGGCGAAGACCTGCGAAAAGCCGATCAGCCAGATGGGAATATAGGAAATGCCGGCGGACGAGCCCAGCATGAGAAAGTCCGATCTTGCCGTGACGCGGTTGATGACGACGGAGATCAGCAGGCTGATGATGATCCCTGCCAGGCCGCCGATGAAGCCGATGGTGCCGGACTCCATGAGGAAGAGGTTCCGGATGTCGTTCATGTCGCACCCTAAGACCTTCATGACGCCGATCTCCCTGGTCCTTTCGTAGATGGACATCATCATGGTGTTGACGATGCCGATGGCCGCGACCAGGAGCGACACCGCGCCGATGGCGCCGAGCACTGCCTCGACCATGCGGGTGGTCTTCTGGGACTGCTCGAGCCACTGCATGTTGGAGGTCGCCTGGTAGCCCATGGCGATGATCGCATTCTGGACGTCAGTCACATTGTCCGTCTTGTCCACGAACACGTAGGCCCGGTCGTAGACGTAGTAGTTCACGGGCTTTCCCTTCTTGTTGGTGCGGGGCGAGGGCACGAGCGCCTTCTTGTAGATGCCCTTCAGGAAGGGCTTCAGATTCTCGATGTCGCAGTACACGTTGAAGGAATAGTCGCTGTAATCATCGGGCCCGCCGGCAACGACCCCCGCCGCGGGGATCAGATATTTCTTCGGGGGCTTTTCCTCCTGTACGGAAGCCTTCCCGGAGGAAAAGCTCTGCGGCTGCGGCAGAAGGAAGAACACGGTGTCCTTCATGGGATCCACCTCGACCTCCTTGTAATCGGAGACGCCGCGGGAGGAATGCTTCGCCTCGTAAAAGTTCCTGGACGCCATATTTCCGTAGATGAGCTCCGGAAGAGGAGAAGCCGGGTCCGGGAGCCTGCCGGCCCCGAGCGGGATCTGCTCAAGATATTCCCGGGTCACGCCGAAGATGGTGAGCGATGCCTGCGCGCTGCCGCACTTTGCTTCCGCCGACACGCTGAGGACGGGAGAGACCCCTGTCACGTGGTCCATCCGCCTTAAGCCTGCGACTGCCTGGTCCGTGAGCTCCATGGTGTTTCCGTCGGACGCGTAGGAGTATACCTCGACGGTGGTAAGGGAGCCGTAGCCCTCATACATTTCCACCATGCCGCGGTTCATCCCGAGGCCCAGGCTCATCATCACGATGATGGAAGCCGTGCCGATCACGACGCCGAGCACGGTCAGGAAGGTACGGGTCCTTCTTCTGAAAAGATTCCGTATGGCCTGGTTTATGAGATCCCGGAAGGTCATGCGTTTTCCTCCGGATCTTTCTTTTTCCGTTTACGCCATACGATCACGCCGGCCGCCGCCGCGGCGGCAAGCCCGAGAAGGGGCAGTACCCTGCCGAAAGGCTTTTCAGCAGGCGCAGGCTCCTCCGGCACGGGAATGTCCTCCATGTCGGGCACGTCGGAAACGTAGAGCATGCAGCTCTGTTCCTCGGTGAAGACGTTTCCGTTCACGTCCTCGTAATTGATGTGGATGGGGATCGTGCCGTCGTCCGCCGTGGGGGCGACGCCCGCCAGCATGACGTCCACGTTCCCGGTCTCGCCCGGCTTGATGTTCCCGAGATAGGCGGAGGTCTTCCGGACGGAATCTGCCTCGAAGACGGCCTCCACGTTGTAGAGCATCACCTTTCCGGTATTGTTCACGTTGAACATGACGTTGCTCTCGCCGCCGACCGTGATGGCTTCCGGCAGGAGCTCGAAGTTCGAGACGGAGAGCCTTGCGACCTGGTTCACGGGGATATCCAGCGTGATCTTCTCCTCGGCGTTCTTGAAATCCGGGGAGTCGTACTTTTCATTGAGGGTGATGGCGTAGGACCGCGGGTCCACGCCCGGCCGCACGTCAAAGCGCATGCGGAGCTCCTTGACGTCCCCGGACTTCAGGGAATTGATGACCAGGGAGTTCGCGCCGCCCTCCGCGGTGAAGACGGAGGAGTTGTCCGCCTTCTCCGACTCGAAGGACACCAGGATGTTGCTCGCGCTGATGGTGGAGGAGGCGTTCTTCAGGTTCAGGATCAGTTCGAAGGGCTTCCCGGCAAAGACCTTTTCCGGCTCGGTGCGGAAGCTGTCCACGATCAGGCGGGCCTTCTCGCGGTCGTTCTGGTTGAACTCCCCGAGGTCGTCGGAATCATCCTCCATGGAAGGGTTCATGATCCGCACGTAGCTCATGTAGTGCTCCGTGTAGGTGAGAGGCGCGTCCGGCGTCAGCTTGTAGCTCACCGCGTAGCTTAAGGGGTAGAAGCCGCTGGCGGCGTTCGCCATGATCGCCATGGAATAGGCGGCCGTCACCGTCTCGTCCGGCTGCACCGCGCTGAAGATCCGGTCGTAGTTCCCGTCGTTGATGTGGAAGGGATAGCCGCTTACGGCGGAGGACTTGGCCCTGGCCGTCGGCTGCAGCTGGTAGCCCTCCGCGAGCTTCGGCTCGATGTGGACGTTTACCTCGTAGAGCGGGTACTGCTGCCGGTTCCGGAACGCCACGCCGTACTCCATGACGTTCGGCGCAGTCCCTGCGGGCGTGCTCTGTCCCTCGCCCACCACGAAGGCCCCGTCGGAGGACAGGGTGGAGGGGGCGCTGACATCGCCCGCTTTTTTGATGAAGACGTTGATGTACTCCACCTTCATGGGCGTCTTGTATTCCGGATAGAAGTTCGGCGGGACGTTGTAGTAGAAGGAGACCGGGATGCCGAAGTAGCCCTCCGGCGTGTCCGCGCGCACCTTGACGTGGAACACGACCTCCTCGTACTGGCCGACCTCAAGGCGCTCGAAGCGCGTCTCCTCCGCGAAGGTGGAGGCGTTGATCTCGAAGGGATAGCGGCCGCTGTCGATGGGGTAGGTCAGGTTGCCGCCGTAGACGCGGTCGATGCCGGCCTTCCGCCCGTCTCTCCACGCGTCGTAGAGATCGCCTTCCTCCTCCTTGTCGTAGGGGTTCTTCGTGGATTCCCCGCCGCTGCCGGGATCATCGTCCTGCCGGAGGTAGTTCTGGTCGTTGGAAAGGCGGACGATGACGTCGGAGATGTAGTCCGTCTTCGGGTTGTACATGCCATTCACGTTGTTGTAGCCCACGCGGACCCGGAACTGCATGTCCTGCCCGGCGTATCCGATCTGCATTTCCGTCGCGTCGTGCACGTAGGTGTTGAGGTTCGTGTTGACGTAGGAGGCCTGCGCCTCGCAGGCCGGGAAGGAAAGGGTAAGAAGCGCCGAGGCAAGCAGTGAGAGGGCGGCGCGCATCAGGTTTTTCTTCATAGTCGCTGGATTCCTTTATCTTTATTCCGGCGGGCCGTGCCTGCCGGGGGATTACTGTTCTTCTTCCTGGGGATTGATGATCGTCTCGACGATCCGTCCGTCCACGATGCGGATCTGGCGGTCCGCCCGCGCGGCGATGCTCGGGTCGTGTGTGACCATGACAAGCGTTTTCTTCTGCTCCCGGACGATCCTCCGGAGGAGCTTCATGACCTCCTCGGTGGTGCCCGAGTCAAGGTTTCCCGTAGGCTCGTCCGCGAAGATGATGTCGGGATCGATCACGAGCGCCCGGGCGATGCCGACGCGCTGCTGCTGGCCGCCGGACATCTGGGAGGGCATGTGGTCCCACTGGCTGCCGATCCCGATGAGCTCCATATAGTGCTTCGCGCGGGCCTCGCGTTCCTTCTGCGGCACGCCGCGGAAGAGCAGCGGCATGGCCACATTCTCGAGCGCGTTCATGGAATAGATGAGATTGTAGCTCTGGAAAATAAAGCCGACGTGCATCCGCCGGAAGGCGACCAGCTGGCGCTCGTTCATTTTTTCGATGGACTGCCCGAGGATGGTGATCGTGCCCTCCGAGGGGTGCTCAAGTCCCGCCAGCATGTTTAAACAGGTCGATTTCCCTGAACCGGAGGTACCGACGATCGCGAGGAACTCGCCGCGCTCCATGTCGAAGGAGACGCCGTCGAGCGCGTGCACGCGGTTCGTGCCGATGCGGTAGATCTTTTTCAGGTTTCTGACGGAGATGATCGGATCTGTCAGTTCCTTTTCCAAGAAACACCTCCTGTATTAGTAATATTAGTACACTTATGATACATGGAGTATAGCGCTTCCCTCAGGGGAATACAACGGAATATTTTCTTAAGTAATAGTAAGAAAGGGCCCCGCGGATCTTACGATCCGCGGGGCCCTCTGAAAGCGGCTTCCGCGCCGTTCCGGGTTCCCGGCCAGGCTTATTTCCTGTCAAAATGGCTGTAGTCGAGGTACGCGCCCTTCATCGGGCTCGCGGCAAGCTCGCTGAAGAGGCGGAGCACGCCGCTCTTATACTTTCTTGCCTTCGGCTTCCATGCCTTCTTCCGCTCCGCGAGGACGGCGTCGACCTCCTCCGGGGTGGCGGGTTTTCCGTTGATGCCGATAATGTTCAGCTTCCTGCCCATGACGTCGATCTCGATCAGGTCGCCCTCCTCGACCAGCGCGATGGGGCCGCCGGCCTGCGCCTCGGGGCTGCAGTGGCCGATGACCGGTCCCGTGGAGGCGCCGGAGAAGCGGCCGTCCGTGATCAGCGCGATACTGCGGCCGAGCTCCTTGTCGGAGCTGATCGCCTCAGAGGTGTAGAACATCTCCGGCATGCCGCTGCCCTGGGGACCCTCGTAGCGGATAAAGACTGCATCGCCCTTGCTGACCTTGTGGTGAAGGACCGCGTCGAGGCACTCCTCCTCGCTGTCGAAGGGACGGGCGCGGAGGACGGCTTTGAACATTTCCTTCGGGCAGGCGGTGTGCTTGATGACCGCGCCCTCCGGCGCAAGGTTGCCCTTCAGGACAGCAATGCTTCCGTCGGTCCCGATCGGGTCATTGTACGGGCGGATGATGTCTTCCTTCGTGATCCTGATCCCGTAGCGCTCCGCAGCTGCCTTCAGCCACCTGTCGCAGCGCTCGTAGAAGCCGTTCTCCTTAAGCTCCTTCAGGTTTTCGCCGAGCGTCTTGCCTGTCACGGTCATGGCGTCGAGATGCAGCACGTCCCGGATCTCCTCCATGATCGCGGGCACGCCGCCGGCATAGTAGAAGAACTCGGCCGGCCATTCGCCCGCGGGGCGGAGGTTCAGGAGATAGTGCGCGCCCCTGTGCAGGCGGTCGAAGGTGTCGCCGTCGATCTCAAGGCCAAACTCACGGGCGATCGCAGGCAGGTGCAGGAGCGTGTTCGTGCTTCCGGAGATCGCGGCGTGGACCATGATCGCGTTCTCAAGCGAGTCCATGGTGACGATATCCGAGGGACGCAGCCCCTCCTTCGCGAGCTCCACGGCCCTTTTGCCCGAGCGGTACGCGTAATCCTTAAGGTCCGGGCTTGTGGCGGGCAGCAGCGCGCTGCCGGGAAGGGTCAGGCCCATGGCCTCCGCCATGATCTGCATGGTGGAAGCGGTCCCGATAAAGCTGCAGGCGCCGCAGCTCGGGCAGGCGTTTTCCTTGGCCCAGGTGAGCCTTGCCTCGTCGATCTCGCCGCGCTCGTACTTCGCGCTGTACATGCCGAGCTGCTCCAGCGTCAGGAGCTCCGGACCCGCGCTCATGGTACCGCCGGTCACCATGACCGAGGGAACGTTGACCCTGGCCATGCCCATGAGGTCACCGGGCATGCCCTTGTCGCAGCTCGCGATGTAGACCGCGCCGTCGAACGGCGTGGCTCCCGCGTGGATCTCGATCATGTTGGCGATCATCTCGCGGCTCGCGAGAGAGTAGTTGATCCCGTCCGTTCCCTGGCTTTCTCCGTCGCACATGTCCGTGCAGGTGTAGCGGGCGCCGAAGCCGCCTGCGTCACGGACGCCTCTGCGGGCCTCTTCCACGAGGATGTGGAGGTGGCCGCTTCCGGGATGGCTGTCGCCGGCGGTGCTTTCGATCATGATCTGGGGCTTCCCGAGATCCTCCGGCTTCCATCCGCAGCCGATACGGAGCGGATCAAGCTCCGGCGCAAGTTTTCTCATTTTCTGACTGATCAGTTCCATTTCTTTTTCCTCCGCATATATATAAGGATATCACCGGACCGTTACGGTGTCTGCAGGGAACCGTCAAGGTTCCTGGTCTGTGTCCAGATCGTGACCGGGTGTTCGCAGCCGTAGCGGGCAGCCGCCTTTTCGTCGATGTCAACGCCAAGGCCGGGCAGCTCGTTCGGATAGACATAGCCGTCGTTTCCGTACTCCGGCATGCCGCTGAAGACCTCGCCCAGGGCATCCGCGACCGCGGCGTCGCTCGTGCCGGCACCGTTCTGCTGAAGGAACGAGTAGGAGCGGATCGCGCTCCACTCCTGGAGGCCGAAGTTCGGGATCGCGAGGTCGATATTGATGATCGCGGACGCGGCGACAGGGCTCAGGTCCGGCGGGCAGTGCCAGCAGGTGCGGATGCCGAACTGCTGCGCGAACGCTGCCATGCGGAGCGCCGGGGTGATGCCGCCGATGTCCGAGATGTGCGCGCGGAGATAGTCGACGCTGCGGTCGATGACGGCCTGCGTCCATTCGTTCTGGTTGACATAAAGCTCACCGTGGCTTAACGGCGTCGTGCAGTAATTATGGATCTCGCGGAGCCAGCCGACGTTCTCCGGGGAGACGACGTCTTCAAGGAAGAAGAGACGGTAGGGATCCAGGGCGTGGCAGAAGTCTCGTGCCTGGATCGGGCTGATCCGCTCGTGGACGTCGTGGACGAACTCGAGGCTGTCGCTGAAGCGGACGCGGAGCTTTTCGAACAGTTCGACCGTCTTCCGCATGTATTCCGCGGAGTCGATGTATACGCCGTCCTGCGCGTTCCTTGCGGCGCCCGGCGCGGTGGTCCCGTAGGGCGTCCCGCCGTAGATGCCCATCTGGCATCTTACATATTTTAATCCGACAGCCTTGAGGTCCTCGATCTCAGCGCACAGGGCCTCGGGATCGTTTCCGTCCGCATGCCTGTAGACCGGGATCCCGTCGCGGAGCTTTCCGCCGAGCAGCTGGTAGACCGGCATGCCTGCCATCTTGCCCTTGATATCCCAGAGGGCCATATCGACGCCGGAGATCGCGTTATTTTCAACAGGACCGGAACGCCAGTAGGCATTCTGGTGCATCAGCTGCCAGATGTCCGAGATCCTGTCGACCTGTCTTCCTATTAAAAGGGGCTCGATATAGGTCTCGATCAGGTGCTTGATCGTGGCGGTGCGGTAGGCGAAGGTCGCGCAGCCCAGTCCGTACAGACCATCTTCCGAGGTCTCGACCTTGACGACCAGAAGATTGATCCCGCCGGGAGCTGTCTCGATGGCCCGGACGGCCTTGATTACAGGTATCATAGAGTACTCCTTTCAGACTAGCATGTCAGGATATAGGGTAATATGAAGATACTATCCACTTGTCTTATTTTATAACATACATGTACCTTTTTAGCAATAGATTAAATGACAAATTTTGTCATTTTAAGTGTTGACATTAAGATACAAGTGATATAACATGTTCATAGACATCACTTAATAAGTAAAACAACCTTGGGCAGATGGGGAGCCCCGGGAGCAGGGTTGTATTTTACGAAAAACAAAAAAGAGGAGGAAACAGGTAATTATGAAAACAAAGAAAGTTCTTGCAGGTTTAATGGCAGCTTCCCTCGCAGCGGTCTCTCTGACCGGATGCCTCGGATCTACCGTCGCTACGACTGCGGCAGCACCGGAGACGACTGCGGCGGCAGCAGAGCAGAAGGAGACCCAGGCAGCTGAGGCAAAGGCGGAAGAGACGACTGCGGCAGCAGCGGCAGCTTCCGACATGAAGTTCAGCTTCAATCCGGACAACATCGGGGAGCACGTTTTCACGCTTTCCACGACTGCGACCAGCGGTTCCGCTCTGTCCGACGTTACCAACAATTTCGCAAAGAGAGTCAGTGATCTTTCCGGCGGAAAGATGACCGTCGACGTCTTCGAGGGCTCCGCTCTTGGTTCCGAGGCTCAGAACCTTGAGGCTCTGACCGCAGGTACCCTTGACATGGCGATCATCGCTGTCGAGTTCTACGTCAACTCCATCCCGCAGGTCGGCGCTCTGATCCTTCCG
>CACXDR010000038.1 GCA_902766415.1 uncultured Lachnospiraceae bacterium | reverse complement strand
TGTCCTGGAACTCGCCCGAAAGGCTGACGTTCTCCGGGGTGATGATAAAGATATAATTGGAGATCTTCTGGAGCTTGCCGTTCATGCTGTAGGTCGCGCCGGAGGTGAAATCGATGATGCGCTGCGCGATCTCCGTATTGATGCCTTCCATATTGAGGACGACAGCCTTGCCTCCAAGAAGGTCGTCAACGATCTCCTTCGCGTCGTCAAAGACGGACGGCTTGACAAGGACGACCTCGAGGCCGCTCTTCCTGACCGGGGTGACCTTGCGCGGAGCAAAGAAGCCGTGCTTCTCGCCTTCCTCTTCAGCGTCGTCGTCCGCGGAGGAGTTCCTGCGGATCAGGCCGAGAGCCTTCGGCTTCTCGTTGATCTCTTCCTCCTCGTCGTAGAACTCGTCATCATCAGCAGAATTAACACGCATGCTGTCCATCAGCCTTCCAAAAATGCTCATGTTTTTATTCTCCAATCTCTCTCATACCAAAGATACCTGTGCCGACTCTGATCAGCGTGGCGCCCTCTTCGACCGCCACCTCATAGTCGCCGGTCATGCCCATGGAAAGGACATTCATAGTGACATTATCAATGTTTTTCGATTTTATGTCAATGGATAATTGGCGCAACTTACGAAAAACGGGACGGTTTTCCTCGGCGTCCTCCACGAAGGGAGCCACTGTCATGAGCCCGCGGATCTTCAGGTTCCGGTACTGCTTCAGGCGGTCGAGGAGCGGGATCAGCTCCTCCGGGAGGAAGCCGAATTTGCTCTCCTCTCCGGCGACATTGACCTCCAGGAGTCCTTCCGATACCATGCCCTTTTTCCGGGATTCGAAGTCGATGGTGTCAAGAAGCTTCAGGGAGTCGATCGAGTGGATCAGGACGGTCTTCCCGAGCACGCTTTTCACCTTGTTCGTCTGGAGATGGCCGATGAGGTGCCAGCGGATATCCTCCGGAAGCTGCGGCTCCTTCCCAAGCATTTCCTTTACCTTGTTCTCGCCGAAATCACGGACGCCGGCGTCGTAGGCCTCACGGATGCGCTCGACGGGATTCGTCTTGCTGACGGCGACCAGCGTGACGTCACTGCGGGACCTTCCGGCCCTGCCGCACGCCGCAAGGATGCGTTCCTCGACTGATGCAAGATTTTCTTTGATCATACTGCTCCTTTATCTCTGGTAGATGGGCTCGCCCTCAGAACCCTCCGATCCGTTCAGAAGAATGTGGTCGAACACGTTCAGACCGTAGCTGGTGCCGCGGCGGATCGTCACGTACTCGTCGTTCTCCTCGATGATCTCGATCTGCTTGAAGACCGCGTAGCCCTTGTTGATGTTGTACACGCCCTGGAGGTTCGCGGTCGCGCCGATCTGGTAGCGCTCGTCGGAGCCCGGGCGGATGATGTAATCGCCTGCGTTCAGCGGTCCTTTGCCGGACGCGTCGATATAGCAGCTGTCCGTGCTTTCGTAGAAGATCTCCGCCGGTACGAAGACTGCCTCTGCTGTGCCGTCCTGCGCGTACCGTTCCGCGATGAAGCCGGCGTTCACGCTGTTTCCGCCGTTCGTCAGGTACTCCTTCGGGACTGTGAAGAACAGCTTTTCCGTGATCGCGGAGCGCGGGATCTTAAGCCCGCTGTCGGTACCGGAGACGATCTGGAAATCAAGGTAGCGGTCGCTGACGAAGCGGACCATGAACTGGTGGAAGGTCAGGACGCCGTAGCGTCCGCCGTCCGCGCCCGTAAGCTCATAAAAGTCCCCGGTGAGCGGCGTGTCATAGCCCTTGATCAGGATGCGGAGGCTCTGCCGGTCGGCATAGCGGGCGTCCTCCTCTTCGGTCAGCGGGAAGACGACCTGCCAGTCCTCCGACGGGATGATCTTGTAGATGGGCATGCCGCTGTCCGCAAGCTCGCCCGCGGTCAGCCATGAGGGACGGTAGCTGCCGGAATCGAAGTGCTCCGCGGTCACCTGGTCGGCGGTAAGCCCTTCGTAGGAATCCACGTTGAAGGAGACGACGCCGGACTCCGGCGACGTGACCTGCGTGAAGGTGATGCCGTTGTCGCGGAGCGTCTGGTCCAGGCTGTAGAGCACGTTCATGCTCGTGTACTCCGACAGCGCGGACTGGATGGAATCGCGGCTGTCGTACACGCCCTTGAAGCTGTTGGGCTCGTAGGACACGGCGAAGCCGGAAAGCCTCGACTTCAGCTCCCTCAGGTTCTGCTCGCTCAGGCTGTCCGTGTTCGAGGAGTTCTCCTCAAGGTACTTCCGGAGGCTGCCTGTCTCGTCCAGGGAATAGATCCTGGTCCCGACGGCGGCGCGCTTCCCCTCACGGATGTAGTAGTTGATATAGCCCGGTACGGGGGCGGTCTGCACGTCCTCCGTCCGGAGGATCAGCCCGGTGTGCCCCGTGTCATTCACCATCCCGCCGGTCTCGACCTCGTAAAAACGGATCTTCGGGCGGCGCATATAGGAATATACGGTGAAGACGAGATAGAAAAAGAGGATGCTGAAAATGATCAGTCCGATATTCAGTTTGAGAGGTCTTCGGTACCGGATCACGTTCCGGTTCTGTTTCGCCAAGATGGTCCCTGCCTTCCGTCCGGATGACTGCAGTATGCTCCCGGGATCCAAAATGGTATGCTCCCGGGCTCCAAAATATTACGGACAGCCATTGCCGGCTGTCCGTAATGAACTTTCGATTTCTGTTGATTACAGGTTGATCACAACGTCCTTCTTAGCGTTCTCCGGCAGCTCGGAAATATCCTTGGAAATGCTGAGGATGAAGGTGACATTGTACTTCGCCCCGATCTTCTCAAGCGCATCGATCACAGGGGTCATGTCCTCGCCCTCGATGCAGGCAAGCTTCAGGAAACTGTCAAGATAAACGAACTCAAGATCGTGATCCTGAGAAATAATACCGGAAATAAAACCGATAAAGCCGTCAGCGCTCTGAATGTCGAATTCACCGACGTTAATAAGACGAATCTTATTGCTGAGCTCATACATGTGCTTGGAGCTCTTATCAAGGTAAACTACAGTGCCTCTTGCGTCCTTAACTGCGGCGTTGGCCATATCAAGAAGACGCTTGGTCTTGCCCTTTCCCTTGATGCCTGCAATAATCTGAACCATCGTCAAGTTCCTCCTTGTTTTTAAACTTAAAGCTATTATACGTTAGTGGCGTTAAAAGTTCAATGCCGGCCTTCTAATTTTTCAAGCACCAGGTTCATGTCCGTGTAAAGGAGGTCGCGCTTCGCGGCCTTCAGCACCACGGAGTAGCATTCCGTCCCCGCTGCGTCCGTGCCGGCCAGGACCAGGCAGTTACCGGCAGCGAGCGTGGTCCCGGTCTTTCCTGCGGTGACCGTGTAGCCCTCCGGCGGGACCGCCTTGCCGCTCATATAGAAGTTCGTGTTCTTCCATTTCTTCTGGACGGGGGCTCCTGCCGCGTCCGTATAGTCCGCCGTGTGCTCCACAGCCCCGGCAATCTCACGGAACACGGGGTCCTTCATTGCCGCCCGCATGATCAGGTAGAGGTCGTAGGCGGTCGTGTAGTGGAGGTCGTCCGTAAGCCCGTGCGTGTTGGTGAAATGCGTGCCGGTGCAGCCGAGCTCCTCCGCCTTCCGGTTCATGAGCTCTACGAACTGCTCCTCTCCCCCCGCGATCCGGAGCGCGATCATGTTCGCGGCATCCGCGCCGGAGGGAAGCATGAGCCCGTACAGCACGTCGAGCGCGCTGACAGCATCCCCCTCATGGAAGCCCGCAAGGCTCGCGGCCTTGTCGGAAACGTAGATCTCCGGGCCCGCGGTCCAGACCTCCTGCATGTTTCCGCGTTCCAGGGCGACCAGGCAGGTCATGACCTTCGTGGTGCTCGCGGGGTTCATCCTCGCGAAGGCGTTCTTCGCGTAGACAGCGTCCGCCTCGCCCTCCGCCACGGCGATCACGCCGCCGGCCTCGATCTCCTGGTCCTCGTCGCTCGACTGCCGGACCACGGCCAGGTCTTCCGCGAATCCCGGAAGGAAGGACGGCGGCGCGCAGTCATTCAGTGTCTGCGCCGTCCGCTCGGCGAGCCGGTACCGGTCCCTGAAGGGGAAAGCCGGTCCGTTGGAAAAAACAAAGATCCCGGCTGCGAGCATGGCAAGTACGGCCGGGACCAGCAGATAATAGGGTGAAAACCTGTGCCGGCGGTTTCCCCGCCGGCGAGACGTGCCTGTTCTTCTCTCAGTGCCTGTAATAATTTCTGAATTCAAAGTCTCCGCGCTCCATGGATTTGATCAAAAGTTCCGCTGTTGCCAGATTCGTCGCGATCGGGATGTTGTGGATGTCACACAGCCTCACGACGTTGCTGATGTCGGGCTCATGCGGCTTCGGACGGAGCGGGTCGCGGAGAAAGATCACAAGGTCCATGTCGTTCGATTCGATCTGGGCGCCCATCTGCTGCTCTCCGCCCAGGTGGCCTGCCAGGAATTTGTGGATATTCAGGTTCGTCACCTCTTCCACAAGCCTTCCGGTGGTTCCGGTCGCGAAAAGGGAGTGCCTCGAGAGGATCCCGCGGTAGGCGATGCAGAAATTCTGCATAAGCTGTTTTTTTGCGTCATGTGCGATGAGACCGATGTTCATTTCTTTCATCCTCGTTCTTTCTTTTACACACTGCTGCTATTCTTCCGTCCAGAAGTAATCCTGACCGGCAGATGACTGATTATTATATTCGTGCTCCTCGTTCCGCACGGAACGGTCCGTGCGCTGCAGGCCGACGTTCAGGACCAGGCCGATACCCATGTAAAAGCTCAGGAGCGAACTGACTCCGTAGCTGATAAAGGGCAGCGTCAGTCCCGTATTCGGGAAGATGCCCGTGGCGACCGCGATGTTGCTGAAGCCCTGGAACGCGATGAGAGCCCCCATGCCGGTGCAGATGATCCTGCCCTCGACGTCCTTCGCCTTCCCGGCGAGATACAGGCACTCGTACACGATGACCGCGTAGAGAAAAAGCACGAGCACGCACCCGACGAAGCCGAGCTCCTCGCCGATCACGGCGAAGATAAAGTCCGTCTGCTCCTCCGAGAGGAAATTCCCGTTCTTCACGGATGCAAGCGTATTGTTGTTCAGGCCCTTCCCGAAAAGCTGCCCCGAGCCGATCGCCATGATCGAATTGTCCTGCTGCAGGTTCGCGTCCGCGTACTGCGCGGGATCCACCCACGCGAGGATACGGCGTGCCTGGTACTCCTTCAGGAACGGGATCATCCTGTGCTGAAGGAGTACGATGAAGGCGGCGGCGAAGGGCGTTACGACCCCGAGCGCCGCGGCGATCCAGCGGTAGCTCAGGCCCGCTGTGTAGATCATCGAGACGATGCAGACGCACACCACGATCACCGTGGAAAGGTCCGGCTCCGACGCGATCAGGAATACCGGGATCAGCGCGAGTCCCGCGTAGACAAGGAGGAAATGCAGCCGGTTCAGCGACTCCGTGTTCCTGCCAAGCAGCCACGCGAAGAAAACCACGATCCCGATCTTCGCGAATTCGGACGGCTGGAGCTGCCCGATCCCCGGGATGACGACCCAGCGCCTTGCCCCGCCTACGATCCTTCCGTAGATATTGACCACGACCAGCATGGCGCAGCAGGCGACATAGACCGGTATGGCGTAGCCCAGGATCTTCTGGTACGGGATGAGCATGATGATGCACATGGCCGTGATCCCGACAGCGGCGCCGGTAAGCTGCCTGCTGACATAATACCCGGACTCCTGCGCGGTCGCGCTGTTGATGACGAGAACGCCGATCAGGTTCAGCGCGAGGACTGCAAGGAAAAGCCTCCAGGAAAAGGATTTATAGTGGTACGGAAGTATCATGTGTCACTCCTAATCATAACGGATATTCCACAGGAATTCCAGCGGTTTTTGTGAATTATGCTGAATTTCCGTCACAAAAACCGGAAAAGATGAGCTTTTTTGTTAATCCGCGATGGTGACCGTGCTCGCGCTCTGCGCGCCGGTGTTCAGGATGTAGTCAAGGCTCGTGTAGCCGAAGCACAGGCGGTAGACATCCTTCGAGACGGACGCCGCGTTCGTCGAGGTGTAGCCGTAGGGGATATTGACCGTGACGGCGATCTGCGGGTTCTCATACGGGCCGAAGGAAATAAAGAACGCGTGGTTCGCCCTGGATCTTGACTCCTGGGCAGTACCGGTCTTGCCCGCGATGTTCACCTCGAGGTCCGTAAACAGCCTCCGTGCGGAACCATAGACGATCACCTCGCGCATGCCCTGCTGGACTGTGTTCCAGGTGCTGTCGCTCACGTCGATCTTTGCGATCTCGTCCGGCTCGATGGTCCTTAAGGGCTGGCCCTGCCAGTCGGTGACGCGGTCCAGGACGGACAGGTTGTAGACGGTGCCGCGGTTCGCGATCGTCGAAACGTAGCGGCTCAGCTGCACGTTCGCGAAGGAGTGCGTGCCCTGTCCGATGGCGGACTGCTCCGGGCTCTCGTCGGAGATCATCGGATCGTTCTCGATGATCTCGACGCCGGACTTCCGGTCAAGCCCGAACATGGAGGCGTATTTCCGGATCCTGCCGATGCCGAACGAAGGATCGTATTCTCCCGCGTCGTCCGTCGCAAGTCGGTGGCCGATCTCCGCGAAGAAGAAGTTGCAGGAGTTCCGGATGCCGGTGACGATATTCTCGCTGCCGTGCATTCCCGGGTAGATCCAGCATCGCATGGGCGGCGTGATCGTATCGTAGATACCCGTGCAGGTGATCTGGTCGTAGGGGCCGATGACCTGCTCCTCGAGTCCCGCCACGGCCATGATCGGCTTGAACGTGGAGCCGGGCGCCTTCCGGGCCTGGGTCGCGTTGTTGTAAAGCGGAAGGGACTCGTCCCTTACCAGGGCGTTGTAGTAGGCGACGTCCATGGTGTTCGTCAGCCGGTTGTTGTCATAGCCGGGGTACGAGACCAGGGCCTTCACCTTGCCCGTGTTGATATCGGTGACGACGCAGCCCGCCGTGCAGGGATCCAGGGCAAGCTGGGCGGGCGTGAGGTTGATCTCGGAGACCTGCTGTACAAAGAAGCGGTACGCGTACTCTCCCGACCCCTGCGCAAGCATCGCCTGCTCCGCGGGGGACGGCTCCAGCACGCCTTGGTCAAAGAGCGCCAGACAGAGCTCTGAGCCGCTGACGATGTTCTCGCGGATCATGTACCGGCAGATCAGCTTTTCAAACTCGGTGTCCCCGGAAAGGCACGAAAGCGCGTAGTTCACCAGCTCCGCATAGATATCGTCCGCGCCGGAATACTTGGAAGGCGCGTTGAGCTTCGTGGTGTCGATCCAGCTGTCCGCGATCCCGTTGTAGAGGAATTCCCTGAGGCTGATGGAATCCGCCTTCCACCGGGTGTAGTATTCCTTCGTCTGGTCGATCCGGTCGCGCTGGATGATGCCGGCGCTGTCGGAGGAAAGCCAGGTGAACAGGTAGTACATGAACGCGTTCTGGTCGTCCGGAAGCTCGGACATGTTGAGCGGCGTAGGGCTCATCAGCTCTTCGCGCATGCTGTTCACGGAGCGCTCGCGGTAGGACGTAAGCTTCGACGCGATGGTCCGCTCGTTCTCGGAGGCCTCCCCGGAACGCATGTGGGAAAGCGAAAGGACGTTGTTCGCGATCAGCTGGAAATAGGCGTCCTTGATCGGGATGCGCCGCTCCGTGGAGTCGGTCCGCTCCGTGTTCGGGGAATCCTCGTTCACGAGCTTCGCGGCGAGCACGCCGGCAAGGTGCTGTTCAAGAAGGTGGTAGATGCCGACCTGGAGGTCGCGGTCGATCGAAAGATAGACGTCGTTTCCCGCGACCGGCGGCGTCTCGCTCTTCATCTCCATGATATGGCCGACGTTGTCGACGTACATGGTGCGGGAGCCCTTCCTGCCGTGGAGGTCCGCTTCCATGTACTCTTCTATGCCGGTGCGCCCGACGGTGTCGTTCAGTGAATAGTCGTCCGAGATCTCCTGGAGCCTCGGGAGCTGGTCCTCCTGCACGCGCCCTACGTAGCCGATGATCTGCGAGAACGGGATGCTGTCGTTGTACACGCGCTCCGTGGTCTGCTCGCAGCTCACGCCGAGGAGGTCCGCCTGGTTTTCCAGGATCTCCGCGCGCGTCAGCTCGTCTACGTCCGTCACGACGGTCGTGCTCTCGTAGCGCTGGTAGGAGGTGAGTCCCATGGTGTAGCGGATATTGACGAGCTCGAGCGCCTCGAGCTTCGAAAGCTCCGCGGGCGTCCCGTCCTCGTTTTTCAGCTTATCCAGCGCGTACTGCTTCACGCGCTGGGCGATCAGCTCTGCGGCGGAGATGTCGGACGGGTACTTCCCGGTGCTGCCGGTAAGCTCGTCCACCCGCCGGAGCCCGTAGATATCGCGCAGGAAGCGTTTCTTTCCGTCCTCTGTCGCCGCGGTGAACATGTAGTTCCCGTCCTCGCCGAGGGCGATCTCAAGACGGCCCGTGACTGTCTGTCCGTGCGCGTTCAGGATCTTTATGAGCCGGTAGAGCATCTGGTTCCGTTCCGCCGCGGTCCTGTAGTCCCCGGTGTCCTGCACCGTCACGCTGTAGGACAGGCGGTTGTAGGCGAGCAGCTTCCCGTTGCAGTCGAAGATATTGCCGCGCGTCGCGGCGGTGCTCACGGTCTTTTCCGTCTTCTGGATATAGTCGTTCAGATAAGTCTCGCCCTCAAGGATCTGCAGCCGGTACAGGCGTACCAGCAGCAGAAGGACCAGCAGGGCGTAGCCGGTCCCCAGGATAAAGAGACGGGAGGCTCTCAGGCGGCCTCCCAGCTCCCTGGCAAGTTCTTTCAGGTTTGAAAGGAAATCTCTCAGCAATTCAGGTCACCTCATTCACGCGCCTTTAACTGACCGCCTTTTTGCGGTCCAGGTCCTCGAGCTTCCGGTTGTACCAGAGGAAGAACCGGTAGATCAGAAGCGTGAAAAGAAGGGAGATGATGATCTCCGGAAGGATGATGTTCAGGAAATAGAACACGATATCGGTCTTCCCGCGGATGAAAAAGCGGGTGACCCAGACATAGGAGTTATAAAGGAACTCGTTCACGGTGCAGAGGAGAAGCGGCAGCGTGATGAAGTTCTCGTAGTAATACCTGGAAAGGCGTCCGTTCATGTAGCCGATCCACATGAAGAACAGCGCGAAAAAGCCGAACGCGCCGGAGGAATAGAAAAGGTCCATGAGCAGCCCGGCGATGAAGCCGTAGATGCTCCCCTCCTCCGGCCCGTAGATAAAGCCGTACGAAAAGGTCATGATGAGGACCAGGTTCGGGGCCGCGGAAAGGAACGGGATAAAGGGGAAGATGCAGTTCTGGACCGCGAAGGCCAGAATAAGAAACGCGATATTCGCCGCAAGTCTGCGCATAAAATCCCCTCCTTTCGTTCTTTCCTGAGACGGCTTCTTAAAAACAGGCTGTCAGGCTCCGTTGTTTTACGGCGCTGCCGGCGGGCTTTCGACCATCTCGGCGGGCTCCGTCTCAGGAGCAGCCTGCGTTTCCTCCCTTACGATCTCCGCAAAGGGCTCCTCGGACGGGGCTTCGTCCCCGTTTCCGGCGGGCTCATCCGCGCGCACCTCGAGCGGTTCGGGACGCTCCGGCTCACGGACGCGCTCCTCCGTCTCCCGCCCTTCGTCCCGGGCTTCGGGAGAGGTGTCTGCCCTGCGGCCTTCCTCCCGGGCTTCAGGGGAGGTGTCCGCTCCGCGGCCTTCATTCCGGGCTTCGGAGGAGGTGTCCTCTCTCCTGTCCTCCCGGGCAGCGGCCGTCTCTCCGGCGGCAGCGGCTGTCTCTGACGCCCCGGATCCTGCGGAGGCTGCGGAATCACCTGCGCCTTCGGCGGAGCCGGCAGCATCCTCCGCGCCGGACTCGGAAGCATCAGCCGGTCCGGGATCTTCACCGGTCCCGGCCTCCTCGCCGGCGCCGTCACTGGAAGCCTCATCAGCCCCGGAGACCGTCCCGGCGGAGATGCCTGCCTCCGCGCCTGTCGGTTTCTCGTGCATCTCGGACTTCAGGTCCAGGACGACCAGGACCTCCTGCAGCGTACCGAAGTCCGCCGCGGGGATCAGCGTCCCGCTGCGCGTAAGGCGCGCGGGGTCCGTCCGGATCTCCTTCACGTAGCCGATGAGGATCCCGGGCAGGTACTTCGAGCTTACCGTGCTCGTGACGATCTTGTCGCCCTCCTTGATGTCAGCGGTGTCCGTGATATCGGAAAGCTTCAGCTCGCCCTGCTCGTAGAGCTTCAGGTCGCCCGAAACGATGCAGGTGTCGCCGGACTGCATGCCCATGCCGCTCACGCGGCTCACGTCGTCGATGATGGAGCGCACGGTGGCGTAGTTCGCCCCGACGTCCGTCACGATGCCGACCAGGCCGCCGCCCGCCATGACGTTCATATCGGCGCGGATCCCGTCAGCGGAGCCCTTGTCGATCCTGAACACCTGGAACCATCCGCCGGCGTCCTTCGCGATGACGCGCGCGCCGACCATGCGGTACTGCCCGTACTCGCGGTCAAGCTCGTAAAGCGCACGGAGGCGGTCCAGCTCGAACCGGTCCTCCTCGAGCCTCGTGTTCTCCATGAGCAGCTCGTTGATGCGCGCCTCGAGCTTCCTGTTGTCCTCGAGCGCGGTCTTCAGCTTCTCACGGTCCTTGATGTTGTTGTATAACGATCTGCCGACCCGGTTCACGCCCGACTGCACCGGCTCGAGAAAATAGCCGAAGGCGGTGCGTACCGGC
Organism: uncultured Lachnospiraceae bacterium; assembly: GCA_902766415.1. Next base: position 1,377 of record CACXDR010000038.1, on the reverse strand, counting down.
GAGAGCAGCTCATCCTTCACTGTCGTGGCGCCGATCATGACGACGCACAGGATGCTCAGGATGATCAGGATCAGTTTGCTGTTCGATAATTTCACAGTGAGCCCCACTCCCTGAAACTGTAGTAGGTATTATCCCCGATGATAATGTGGTCAAATAGAGGAATGCCGACAAGCTCCCCCGCGCTCTTCACCTGCTCCGTGACCTGGATGTCCTGGTCGGAGGGGCTCGGATCGCCGCTCGGGTGGTTGTGGACAAGAAGCATGGATACGGCGCGGCGCCTCAGGGCGCCGATCATGATCTCCCGCACGGATACGGGCGACGAGTTGACCGTCCCCTTCGTGAGGAGGGCCTCGCTGATCAGCCGGAGCCGCGTGTCAAGATAAGCCGCGCGGAGCTCCTCCTGCTCCAGGTGCCGCATCTCCTGCATGTAATAGTGCGCGCAGTCCTCGGGCGTCCGGAACGTGGGCATGTCCCCTGTCACGCCGCAGCGCCAGATCCGCTTCACGAGCTCCCCGAGGGCGGAAAGCTGGATCGCCTTGACGCGGCCGATGCCGTCGAGCTCCCGGAACTCCTCCGTGCTGCAGCGCATGAGGCCGGCGAGCCCTTCGTTCCTGCCGCCGATGTCAAGAAGCCGCGCCGCGAGCGTAAGGACGTCCATGTCCCTGGTCCCGGTCCTTAAAAGGATCGCGAGAAGCTCCGCGTCGGTAAGCGCAGCAAAGCCGGCCGTCTCAGCTTTTTCATACGGGCGGCCGCCTGCGGGCAGTTCTTTCAGTCTGTTCATACGTCTCCTTTCACGGCTCTCCGGGTACAGTACCGGGAGGAGACCTGGACAGGCTGACATCTATTTTACTATTTTATGATGCCGGCTTCAATGAGTTTCTGAAGGGACATCAGGACCCCGGTCTTCGCGTGGGGCCAGGTGAGGCCGCCCTGGAAGAACACGGTGTACGGGGGACGCATGGGGCCGTCCGCGGAAAGCTCGATCGACGCGCCGGACACGAAGGCTCCCGCAGCCATGATGACCTGGTCCTCGTAGCCCGGCATGTCCCATGGCTCCGGGGTGACGAAGCTGTCCACCGGCGCCGCCGCCTGGATGCCCAGGCAGAACGCCTTCAGGGCCTCCGGCGTGTCAAGGTCCACGGACTGGATGATATCGTGGCGGACCTCCTCAGGTCCCGGGAACACGCGGTAGCCGAGATCACTGTAGAGCTGCGCCGCGAAGACCGCGCCCTTCTCCGCTGCCGCCGAGACGGTCGGGGAGAAGAAAAGGCCCTGGTAGAGGAGCCTGGAGGCGCCGAGCGACGCGCCGAGCTCCTTCCCGAGTCCGGGCGCCGTAAGACGGAACGCCGCGTTTTCGACGTACTCATGCTTTCCGAC
>CACXDR010000037.1 GCA_902766415.1 uncultured Lachnospiraceae bacterium | reverse complement strand
TTCCGGCAGGTCGTCCCGAGCGCTTTCCAGATATAGGGCACCGCGTCCAGCCGGATGATATCCACCCCGTTGTTGCACAGGAACAGCATGTTCTCCGTCATATCGTTGAATACGGTGGGGTTGGCGTAGTTCAGGTCCCACTGGTACGGATAGAAGGTGGTCATGACGACCTTCTTCGCTTCCTCGCACCAGGTGAAGTTGCCCGGCGCCGTGGTCGGGAACACCTGCGGGACGTACTTCTCATACTCGTTCGGGAGCATCCAGTCGTCGAAGAAGAAATACCGGTCCTGATACTCCTTCTCTCCGCTCCTGGCCCGCCTTGCCCACTCGTGGTCCTCGCTCGTATGGTTCATGACGAAGTCGAGGCACACGCTCATGCCGCGCTCATGGCACTCCGCGGCGAGCGCCGCAAGGTCCTCCATGGTACCGAGGGACGGGTCCACCTTCCGGAAGTCCGAGACCGCGTAGCCGCCGTCGCTCCTGCCCTTCGGGCTCTCGAGGAGCGGCATGAGGTGCACATAGTTCACGCCGCTTTCCTTAAGATAAGGAAGATGCTCCCGCACGCCGTTGATGGTCCCCGCGAACGCGTTCGTGTAGAGCATCATCCCCAGGATGTCGTTGCCCTTGTACCAGTCCGGGACCAGCTCACGCGCCTCGTCCCATTCCCTTAAGAGGGGACTGCGCTTCTGGTAGTACTCGTACAGCATGCTGATGAAATAGTCGAATGCCTGCATATCATTCCGGTAGATCTCGCAGTAGAGCCACTTCAGCTCATCGTAGCCTGCCGCAAGCCTCCGCTCAAACTCAGGCGCAAAGCCCTTTCCCTCAAATTCCATATATTACACGCTCCGATTCAGTGAAAATGTTCAAGGTCTGGTAACATTTCTTATTAATATAATACATTTTTAGACAATTGCATAGGATAGTTTTATCCATAATCCGTCACAATCAACACAAACCCACTATCTGTCCCGGAATACTCTTGTGCGTCCAATTATCAAGGACACGGGTGCCTTGCAGACTGCCGTCACTTTTACCCCCGTTCCGGGCACGTATGCAGCCCCGCGGCCGGGGGACGTTTTTACTCTCCGCTTTTTTATCAATATGATATAATTAAATTTTACGGAGGCATGGGAGCGTTTCCCGCCCCTGCCCGGCCGAGCCCGGCCGGTGATCCGTCTTCTGAAAGATCTGTTCTCCCGCCGCAGGGGCGGGATACACAAACGCGGAGGTTCCACGATGTCCCACATTATCCAGCACCATTCTCCAAGGAATTACGAGATCGATATGGTCCACGGGCCGCTTCTCGGGAAGATCCTTCTTTTCTCCGTCCCGCTCATGCTGTCCGGCATCCTCCAGCTTCTCTTCAATGCCGCGGACATCATCGTCGTGGGGCGCTTTGAGGGGCCCTCCTCCATCGCGGCCGTCGGCTCCACCACGGCGCTCGTGAATCTCCTGATCAGCTTCCTTATGGGCATCTCGGTCGGCGTGAACGTCCAGGTCTCCCATTTCTTCGGGGCGGGCGATGAAGAAAACTGCCGGAAGACGGTCCAGACCTCCATCGCGATCGCGCTTGCCGCGAGCGCCATCCTCATGGCAGCCGGCCTCTTTTTCTCGACGCCGCTCCTTAAGCTTATGGGGACGCCGGACGACATCCTCCCCCTCTCCTCCGTCTATCTCAGGATCTTCTTCCTGGGCTCGCCGGTCATGACGCTCTACAACCTGGGAAGCGCGGTCCTCCGCGGAGTCGGGGATACCCGCCGCCCGCTCTACTACCTGACAGCGGCCGGCGTGATCAACGTCTGCCTGAACCTCTGCTTCGTCATATTCCTCGGGCTCGGCGTGGCAGGCGTGGCGCTCGCGACGGTCCTTTCCCAGGCGGTCTCCTGCTTCCTCGTGATCCGCTGTCTTGTGAAATACGACGGTCCTATCCGTTTCGACCCTTCGCCTTCCGCGATCAGGATCGACAGGGGCAGGGCCGCGGCGATCTTCCGCATCGGCATCCCGGCGGGACTTCAGAGCACGCTCTTCAGCCTCTCGAACGTCATCATTCAGTCCTCGGTCAACTCCTTCGGGTCGACTGTCATGGCCGGCAATGCCGCCGCGCAGAATATCGAGGGCTTTGTCTATATCTCCATGAACGCGCTCATGCAGGCAAGCGTCACGTTCACCTCCGCGAATTTCGGGGCCCGCGCGAAGGAGCGGCTGAACCGCGTCCTCTTCACCTGCCTCGGCGTGGTCACGGCCGTCGGCCTCCTGCTCGGGCGGACCGCGGCGTTCTTCGGGGAGACGCTCCTCTCCATCTACACCTCCGACCCCGCGACGATCGGGTACGGCATGGTCCGCCTGACCGTGACGTGCGCGAACTACTTCCTCTGCGGCCTCATGGACACCTCGACCGGCGCCCTGAGGGGGATCGGGTATTCCGTGCTGTCCATGATCATCACCCTCGCGGGCTCCTGCGTTCTGAGGATCGTCTGGGTACTGACCGTGTTCCGGGCGTCCCCGTCGCAGTGGATCCTTTATGTTTCCTATCCGATCAGCTGGATCCTCACCGCCGCTGTGGAGATCATCGTGTTCCTTACGCTGAAGGAACGGGCGTTCCGGAAGCTCGGGGACTGAAGAAGCTCAGGGCAGGAAACAGACCGGCATAAAAAAGGGGCTGCCGCACTGGTGCGACAGCCCCCTTTTTAATGATCCTTATTCCATCTCTTCGTTCTTCGCCTCCAGCGCCTTGATCCCGTGGTAAAGCATCAGGTTCACCGGCGTCGGGATGCCAAGCTCCTCTCCCATGCGGACTACCGTGCCGGAGAACATCTCCACCTCGGTCTTCCGGTGGTTCAGGATATCCACCAGCGTGGACGGCTTGTTCTTCTTCGGCAGTGTCAGGATATGGGCATTCTGCGCGTCGATGTCCTTCTGCGTGAGGCTGATGCCCTTCCGCTGCGCGATCGCGAGGACCTCCAGCATGGCCTTGTTCCGGATCCAGTTCGCGTGGTCGTTCGTGTGGTACGCGCCGAACGGGATATCCAGCAGCGCGCAGGTCATGTTCTCGCCGATGTTGCACATGTACTTGAACCAGATGCCGTGCAGCATATCCGGCAGGATCTCGTAACGGATCCCCGCCCGGTCGAAGAGGTCCTTCACCGCCTGGACCCGCGGGCTGTACGAAGGCTTTCCTTCCTCGTCGGCATTGTTCCGCTCGCCGAAATGGACCTTCCCGAGCTCCGGATCATAGTGGGTCACGCCGTCCTGCATGACGATCGACACGCGCATGAACGAGTAGAGGACGTGGTCCCACCCGTAGACCTCAGCAAGCTGCTCCTCGCTGGAGATCCCGTTCATGACGCACATGATCTGCGTCCCGGGACCCACAAGGGCACTTATGTCTTTAATGGCCTGCCTGAGTCCCGTATCCTTCACCGCCATGATGATAAGGTCCGGCGCTTCGGCCTGCTCCCCGGGCTCCACGACGGGAAGCCTGTAGACCGTGTCGTTGATGGAAACGCCCTTCGTCTCAAGGCGCTCCTTCCTCGTGCCCCCCGCGACGATGAAAAAATCCCCTTTGGGAAGCGCATCATAAAGCTTCGGTACAAAGAAGGAGCCCATAGCTCCAAGCCCGATCAGCGCCACACGTCTGATCTCCATAAAATCTTTTCCTCCGATCATTTGCTGTTTTCCCGGTGGACTATGGTCTTTCCATGCCCGGTCCGTATTCCGGGACTCTGGTGTAAGAAGGAATGGCCGCAGGGCTGGTCTCGATGGTCCCGGGTCCCCTTCCCTCCTCAGTCGGTGCCGGAGCGCCGTGGCCGATGATGCGGCTTTTCTTTTTTATCCTGCCGGTCCCTGCCTCCGCCTCCGCGGTCTCCGCCGCGGCAGTCTCCGGCATAGGCGCGGTCTCCGCAGAAGTCCCGTTCTCTGCCCCGGAGGACGCTCCCTCGGATCCGGTCCCGTCAGAGGGCTTTGATCCTGTAAGCCTCGGAAGCTTTCCGGACTTTGCCTTCCCGGACTTTCCGGACTTTTCACCTTTTTCCGTCTTTCCGGCCGCACCCGTGGTCTCCTGCCCGCTGCCGGCCTCTGCTGCCTTCTGCCCGGCTGCAGCTGCTTCAGCAGTCTCTTTTCCGGAAGCGGCAGCTCCCGGGGCTGTCCCCCCGGCGGAGGACTCCTCTGCGCCGGCGGTGTTCTCCCTGCCTGCCTCCTTACCTGTCTCCTTGCCTGTCACCTGCCCGGCAGCCGTTTCCGGCGCGCCGGCCTCATCAGGGGAAGACGTTCCGGCTGTCTGCTCCGTCACGGCGGCGGTGCTTTCCCCGCCGTCCCTCCTGCCTCCGCAGGCAGTGACTGCCGCCGTCACGGACGCGGCCAGGGCAGCCGCAAAGAGCAGTTTACGAATAGATACCGAAAGATGCTTCACGGGCGCCTCCCTTCCTCCGGCGGACGTTCCGCCTGTACGTTCTGCTGTTCAGTCCTTCCAGAGATCCGTGACAAACCAGGTAAGGGCCATCCAGGTATATACCGAATAAAAGATCCCTCTGTCGTCGCAGCCGTTTTTCAGGACACGGCGCGCGTCGTCCTTCGTGAGAAGGGCATAGCCGTCGAAGCATTCGCTTCCCACGGCGCCGTCCTGGGAAAACTCCGCAGGCCTGTTCCTCCGGAACACGGCAAGGACCAGGGCGTTGCTCTCGTCCGTCATGCCGGGCGAGCTGAAGACCAGAGGGCTCACAAGTGACAGGCTGTCATTTTCTGTTACTGTGAGTCCGGTCTCTTCAACGAGCTCCCGTGCCGCCGCCTTGAGGGCCGCGCGGCCGGCCGCCGTCAGGGCGGGCCCTGTGTGCTTTCCGGCCTCCGGCGCATGGCCCGACGCGTTCCTTTCCGCCTCCCGGGCCTCTCGCTCCGCCTCCTCCCGGTCTTCGGCATCGATCAGGCCCGCCGGCGGGCTTAAAAGGAACTGCCCGGTCACATACCGGTACTCATAGCTTAAAAAGAGCCGCGGCTCCTCCCCCGGCGGGGCGATCACCGTAAAAATACTTACCGCGTCCGCGGTCATGCGGCGGAACTCCTCATCTGTCTTTACGGCAGCCAGGTCGTCAAGACTCCGCCGCGTCGCGTCAAAATAATGCTTCCCGGGCGCGTACTGAAGGTCGTACACCCGGATGAACCGCTTGTCCAGAAGCGGCACCACGCATTCCTTCCTGATCTCCGGTTTCATATTCTTCTCCTGATCCTGCCTTTCCCTTACGGCTCCGTGATGTGCCCTGCGAGGGCGCACGCCGCCGCGGTCTTCGGGGAGGCAAGGTAGATCTCGACCTTCGAGGTCCCCATGCGCCCGAGGAAGTTCCGGTTGTTCGTCGCGACGACACGTTCGCCGTCCGTCAGGATCCCGCCGGTCCGCCCGCAGCAGAGGCCGCAGGACGGATGCGTGATCATGGCGCCGGCCTCGCTCAGCACGGAAAGCGTCCCGTTCTCCAGCGCCTCGAGGTAGATCCTCCGGCTCGCGGGCGTGACGATCAGCTTCACGTACGGCGCGATCTTCTTTCCCTTCAGGATCTCCGCCGCCGCCATGAGGTCCTCAAGGCGCCCGTTCGTGCAGGAGCCTAAAAAGACCTGGTCTATCGGCTTCGGCTCAAGCGAACGGACCGGCTTTACGTTGTCGACGTTCGACGGAAGCGCCATCACCGGGACGAAGTCCTCCGCGCGGTACTCCATGACGCTCTCGTAAACGGCGTCCGGATCGCCGGAAAGGCTCTTCTGGAATTCGTCAAGGGTGATCCCGCAGTACTCCGCCGTCTTTTCGTCCGGTGTGAACAGGGCGCACTTCGCCCCGGCCTCGATCGCCATGTTCGCCATGGTCGTGCGGGAGGAAATACTCATGGCCTCCACGGTATCGCCCGTGAATTCAAGCGCCTTGTACGTGGCGCCCGCCGCCGTCAGGTCGCCGATGATCCTGAGGATCACGTCCTTCGACATGACGTTGTCCGGAAGCTTCCCCGTAATATTCACGCGGATGGTCGCCGGGACGCGCATCCACAGCGTCCCGGTCCCGAGGATCGCTGCCATCTCCGTGTAGCCGATGCCGGTCGAGAAAGCCCCGACGCTCCCGTAGGTCGTGGTGTGGCTGTCCGTGCCGAACACCACGTGCCCCGGCTTCACATGGCCCGCCTCGGTCATGAGCTGGTGGCAGATGCCGTCGGACCGGTGAAGGTTCTTTATGCCCTGCTGCTCCGCGAAATCACAGCTGATATGGTAGGCGCGGGTGTCGTCGACCTGGCTTGCCGGCACCAGGTGGTCGCAGATGATCACGACCCTGTCCGGGTCCCAGACCTTCTGAAAGCCCATCTCCTCAAACTTCGACACGATGAAGGGCATCATGATATCGTCCAGCATGACGCGGTCCACATCGACAGTGACGATGTCGCCCGGCCTCACGTCGTGCCCGCAGTTCCTTCCTATGATCTTTTCAATAATGGTCTTTCCCATGGCGCACCTCATTCAAGTCCGTTCCGGCGGCGCATGGCCTTCACGAGGCCGCCCGCGCTGATGATCTCCACAAGGTTCTCCGGAAGCGAGACGATCGGGTAGGACTTTCCCTTGTACTCGATCTTCTCGTTCACGGTGACGGTGATCTCATCGCCCTCCGTCATATCGTCCGCGAGGTCCGCGTTCTCGATGAGCAGGAGCCCGTTGTTGATCGCGTTGCGGAAGAAGATCCGCGCGAAGCTTTTCGCGATCACGCATCTTATGCCGAGCGCCTTCACGACCTCCGGCGCCTGCTCCCTCGAGGAGCCGCAGCCGAAGTTCGAGCCCGCGACGATGATGTCGCCGGGACGGATCTGTCCCGCGAGCTCCGGGCGGAGCGGCGAGAACGCGTAGGGCTTCATGTCGTCGATCTTCTTGAAAACAAGGTATTCCGTCGGCATGATGATATCCGTGTCGATGTCGTCGCCGAGGAGCCATACCCTTCCTGTAAATTTATCCATACCTGGTCCTTTTCTTCTCTTTCCTTGTTCCGTATGCCTTCACCGCCGCAGTA
>CACXDR010000036.1 GCA_902766415.1 uncultured Lachnospiraceae bacterium | reverse complement strand
CGGGCCCTCCTCCTTCACCTGCCCCGCGTCGAGCGCGTACAGCTTCGCGGGCTCCGTGCTCATCTTCGAGATCAGCTGCATCAGCGTGAGATGCCCCGGCTCCACCAGGGTCATGATCCCGAGGGCGAACGCCGTCTCGAGGCCTATGATCCCGCTCGGCGCCTGCGTGAACGGGCGGTCCTTCTCGTCCTTCGCGTGCGGCGCGTGGTCGGTCGCGATCACGTCGATGGTCCCGTCCTTCAGGCCCGCGATGATTGCCTGCCGGTCCGCCTCCTCGCGGAGCGGCGGGTTCATCTTCGCGTTGCTCCCGTAAAGGCTCACCGCCTCCTCCGTAAGCGAGAAGTGGTGGGGCGTCGCCTCCGCCAGCACGCGGGCGCCGGTCTTTTTCGCCTTCCGGACGAGCTCGACGCTCTCCTTCGCGCTGATATGCTGGATGACGACCGTGGCGCCGGTCTCCCGGGCGAGCTTTATGTCACGGGCGACCATGGAGCTCTCGGCCTCGCGGTCCGCGCCAATGAGGCCCATGCGCTCCGCGGCGGCGCCGCGGTTGATGCCCGGGTTCGTAATATATTTCGGATCCTCCTCGTGGAAGGAAAGCGGCAGCTTCAGCCTCCGCGCGGTCAGCATGGCCTCCCGCACAAGATCGTCCTTCAGGATCGGCATCCCGTCGTCCGTAAAGCAGACGGCGCCGCACTCCTTCATGAGCTTCATGTCGACCAGCTCCTGGCCCTGCATGCCCTTCGTCACGGTCGACGCGCTGTACACGTGGATCGGCGTGAGCCTGCCCTTCCGGATCACGTTCACGATCGTTTCTTCATTGTCCACTGCAGGCTTCGTGTTCGCCATGCAGACGACGGAGGTGAACCCGCCTGCCGCTGCCGCGCGCGCGCCGGTCTCGATATCCTCCTTGTAGGTCAGACCGGGGTCGCGGAAATGCACGTGCCCGTCCACAAAGCCGGGCGCCGCGCAGAGCCCGGTGCAGTCGATGATGTTCAGCACCTCTCCCTTCGCGCCGGCGATGAGCCGGGCGTCAAGCTCCAGCTTCTGGCCGATCTTGATGATCTTCCTCTCCGCGATGAGGATATCGCAGACCTCGTCTGTCCTGCTGCCCGGGTTGATCAGCCGGGCTTCCTTCAGCATCAGCATGTAGTTCTCCTTTACAGATCGAATGACTCTCCCGGGGTCCCGGTACCGAGGATCCTGTCCCCGTACTCCTTTGCTGCCGGGTGCGCCTTCATCTTCTGAATGATCCCGGGATCCCCGAAGAGGTGCATGGGGAAGATCAGGTCCGCCCCGACCTCCTCCATAAATTCCATGAGGCCCATGTAGTAGAACGGCCCGAGCCGCGAATCCACGGGCACGAACGCGCAGTCAGGCACATGGCCGTCCTCCTGCACGACGCGCGCGATCTTCGAAAGCGCGTCGTAATAGCCCGTCCGCTGCTCCTCGTTCCAGGGGATGTCGATATCGTCCCAGTGCCAGTCGTTCAGGTCCCCCGCGTGGTAGATGCGCTTCCCTCCGATGTCAAGAAGGAAGGCGACGCCCTCGTCCGTGGAACGGAAGGTGCGGACCACAAGCTCCGCGCCCTTCGGAAGCGGGACGGAAAGCGTCTCGTCCGGGCCCATGAAGACCGTCTGCCTTAAGAGGTCCGGAGGGATCCTGCCTTCCGGAATATCGTCCGAGAGGATAAATGTCACGGACGCGCCGCTCTCCGCAAGCCGGAAGATCTCCCCCGAAAAATGGTCCGCGTGCGCGTGGCTCACGAACACGAAAAGCGGCTTCCCGGGGACCGGCTCCGGAAGCTCCCCCGTATAGAAATCAAAGAGGAGCGCCGCCTCCGGAAGGACCGCGTAAAAACCGCTGTGCCCTGTAAAAGTTACTTTCATGCGTGCTCCTTTCCCTTACATTCAGCGGATTTCTCCGCAACTATATTCTACATGATAAGGACCTTAATTGCGAATATTTTTATACGCGGATCACCGCGCGGCTCCCGCCCGCGCCCGTCTTTGTCACGACGATCTGCCGGTCGATCCGGTCCTTCAGGTCCGCGACGTGGGAGATGATCCCGACCAGCCTGCTGCCCTCCGTGAGGTCGTCGAGCGCCTGAAGCGCCCGCCTGAGGGACTCCTCGTCCAGGGAGCCGAAGCCCTCGTCGACGAACATGGAATCGAGGACGATGCCGCCGGCGTTCGACCGTACCTCGTCCGCGAGGCCTAACGCAAGGCAAAGCGACGCCTCGAAGGACTCGCCGCCGGACAGCGTTTTCACGCTCCGCTTCGTCCCGTTATAATGGTCGATGATGCTTAAGTCAAGCCCGGACTGGGACTTGTTGTTTTCCGCGGTCCTGCTGCGCTCGAGCTCGTACTGCCCGCCGGACATTTTAAGGAACCTCAGGTTCGCGCGCCGGATGATCCGGT
>CACXDR010000035.1 GCA_902766415.1 uncultured Lachnospiraceae bacterium | reverse complement strand
TGCATATGGTATACCAAATACCGTAAACCAAAAGTACAACAGGGAGGTCTTTACGATGGTATTTACAGACGAACTCAGGGAGAAATTCATGGAGGTGGATCCCGCACAGATCGGCCACTATGTCGGCGGCGGTTTCATGGATCCGGCGATCAAGCCTGTCTGGGTCAGCACCCCGCGCGTGGAAAAGTGCAAGATGGTAGGCCCGGCATACACCGTCCGCCTTTCCGGAGACGATTCCGCTCTGATCTACTACGCGATCGCGCACGCGCCGAAGGGCTCCGTGCTTGTCGTTGACCGCTGCGGCGACACGACCTACGCCTGCGTCGGTGACATCTGCGCCGAGTGCGCCAAGGGCGCGGGACTTGCGGGTATCGTCGTAGACGGTGTTTCGACCGATACGGTCGGCATCACGAAGATCGACTATCCGGTGTTCTCCAGGGGCATTTCCCCGATCACGACCAAGCTCCGCGGCAATGAGGGCCAGGTCCAGATCCCGGTCTCCTGCGGCGGCGCGGTCGTAAAGCCCGGCGACATCGTTTTCGGTGATCCGGACGGCGTCATGGTATTCGATCAGGACGCGGACTTTATGACGCTCGTGAAGCGCGCGAAGGAAGACAACGAGAAGGAAGCGGAGTGGCGTCTCCGCATCCGCGCGGGGGAGCAGATGGACGAGCTCCAGAACGGCGGACTTAAGAAGATCCTTGAGGGACTGCTGAAGAAGCAGGGCCTTGAATGGTAAATGATCATCACAGCATACGAAAAGGAGAGAGTATTATGAAAAAGACAATGAGCACCTTACTGGCAGTTTCCCTTTCTGCAATGATGCTTGCTGCATGCGGTTCCTCCGGCGGCAGCGCGACGACCGCGGCTGCGACGACTGCGGCTCCGGCAGAGACCAAGGCTGAGGAGACCAAGGCTGAGGAGACCAAGGCTGAGGAGACCAAGGCAGCTGAGACCGAGGCTCCGAAGGCAGACGCGAGAGTCCTGAAGTGCGGGACCAAGATGCCGGTCGACGGCGTCGAGGGCCGTTCCTTCCAGCATTTCGCGGACCTGGTCGAGGAGAAGACCAACGGCGAGATCAAGGTCGACATCTATCCGTCCGAGCAGCTCGGCGACACCACCACCGAGATGGACAACCTGCAGCTCGGCACGCAGGACCTTTACATTGAAGGCATCGCCCTCTGGGCACGCTATGACAAGGTCTTCGATTACGGCAACATCCCGTTCCTGTTCAAGAACTATGACGAGTACAGGGAGAAGACCCTCGGCGAGATCACCGAGAAGCAGCAGGAAGTCCTCATCGCGAACGGACAGAGAATGCTGACCACCGAGCGCAACTGGATCCGCGGGCCGTACCGCGTCCTTGTTTCCACCGAGCCGTTCACGGTCGAGTCCGTCAAGGGCCTCCGTCTCCGTTCCTTCGACTCCGCTATCTACGGAACCGCATGGTCCAAGCTTGGCGCGAACCCGCTGACCCTCGCATGGTCCGACTGCTACATGGGCTTAAAGCAGGGCACGGTCGCCGCAGTCGCTTCCCCGCTGTCCCTGCTCTATGACATGAAGTTCACCGAGGTCGCTCCGTACGTTACCAACATCAGTGAGTTCCCGCAGGAGATCGGCGTCGTCATCAGCGAGAAGACCTTCCAGTCCCTGACCCCGGAACAGCAGCAGGCTATGTACGACGCAGCGAACGAGGCTGCCGAGTGGGGCAACAACCTGATGAACGAGTCCTCCGAGGAGCTGATCCAGAAGATGAAGGACGAGCACCACGCGGAATTCTTCGAGATCGATACCACCCCGCTCAAGGAGCAGCTGATGCCGTGGTACAAGGAGCTCGAGGCTGAGGGGACCATCCCGGCAGGCGTGCTCTGATCCTGCATGAACAGAGGAACCCGCAGTACTGAATACAGATTTCTCATCTTAAAGGAGTTTCCTTTTGGAAAACGGTAAGAAAAAATCATTTGTCGCAATACTTGCAAATGTTGAGATGTGGATCGCGATGGCGGCGCTTTTTGCCGTCGTCGCGATGAACCTTATAGAGATCGTCCTGCGCGGCGCGCTCGGACACTCCTTCCTCTGGATCCAGGAGTTCAGCGTCGTCATGATGCTCTGGATGACCTTCATGGGGTTTGTCAAGATCGCTTACATCAACAAAGACGTTTATATCGACTATCTTGTAAATAAGCTTCCGGATAAGCTCCATGACGTGATCACCATCGTGGCGACCGTCCTGATCATCGTGTTCCTTGTGATCCTTTCAAGCTTTGCGTGCAGGCTCTGGTACCAGCAGCGGAACGTCGTGACGATCGTCGCGAAGATCCCGCAGATCGCCAATACGACGCCTGTCGTGATCTGCTTCTTCTCGCTGATCATCGTTTATCTCGAAAAGCTGAAACTGACCCTGGACGACCTGCGCGGAAGAAAGGAAGGTGAGCACTGATGGTAGGAGGAGTCTTATTTGGTGTGTTTTTCCTTCTTCTGCTCACCGGCGCGCCCATCACTATGTGCATGGGTATCGCGACGCTGGTGGCGCTGTTCACCGGCGGATACGCGCTGGAGGTCCTGCCGCTCATGATCACGAAGGGCACCTCGAACTTCACGCTCCTCGCGATCCCCTACTTCGTCCTTGCAGGAAACCTCATGAACTTCGGAGGCATCACGACCAGGATCTTTGACTGGGCGGACGCGGTCTGCGGCCACATGAAGAGCGGCCTCGCGCAGGTGAACGTCCTTTCGTCGATCATCTTCTCCGGTATTTCCGGTACGGCTACGGCCGATGCCGCCGGACTGGGACTGGTCGAGATCAACGCGATGGAAGAGAAGGGCTATGACAAGACGTTCTCCGCGGCAATCACGCTCGCGTCGTCCGTCATCGGCCCCATCATCCCGCCCTCGGTCCCGTTCCTGATCTACGCGCAGCTCGCGAACGTGTCCGTCGGAAAGATGTTCGTCGCGGGCCTGGGCCCCGGCCTCGTCATCGCGGCGTTCCTGATGGTCATGGACCGGATCATCTACGATTCCGGCAAGGTCAAGATGCCGCCGCCTGTCCCGTTCAGCATGAAGCGGCTGGTCGACAAGACGAAGAGCGGCTTCCTCGCGCTCATGGCGCCGCTGGTCCTTCTGTTCTGCATCTCCAGCGGTATCGCGACTTCGACCGAGGCAGGTATCATCGCGGTCGTCTATTCGATCTTCGTCGGACTGATCTACCGTGACCTGACCGTGAAGAATTTCGTTTTCACGCTGGAGCAGACCATCATCTCGTCTTCCCTGATCATGTTCCTGATCGGTATGGGAACGGCGGTCGGCTGGCTTACGACGGCAGAAAAGCTTCCGGTCTACATGTCTGAAGCGCTTCTCGGGATCAGCACCAACAAATATGTGGTGCTTCTCATGATCAACCTGATCCTCCTGATCCTGGGCTGCGTGCTCGACGGAACCACGATCCAGCTGATCATGGTCCCGATCCTTCTGCCGATCATCGACCAGCTGGGCGTCGACAGGATCCAGTTCGGCGTGATCCAGGTGTTCAACTGCCTGATCGGAATGTCCACGCCGCCGGTCGGCGTAGGCCTTTTCATCATGGCGTCGATCACCGACCTGAAGATGCCGGAGCTCGTGAAGGGCTTCCTGCCGTTCTTCTTCCCGCTGATCCTTTCGCTCCTGGTGATCACGTTCGTACCGGGCGTCACCCTGTTCCTTCCGTCGCTTCTTAAGATCTGACGGGAACGGGACGCCGGAGACCCGGCCGGCAGGCCGGGAGCATATGCCCGGAACGCCGGGAGCCTGACAGGCCGGCGGGCCGGAGCTTATGGGCCGGACATTTATGCCCGGAATACCGGGAGCATCACGGCATGAGGAAGGCTATGGCCGAGACAAAAGAAAAAAATCCGTACTTTTACTGGCAGACGGACGCGCTTTCCGGGCTCCTTTCGGAGCGCTCCTCGGAAGGCCTCCACGTCTCCGGGGTGAAT
>CACXDR010000034.1 GCA_902766415.1 uncultured Lachnospiraceae bacterium | reverse complement strand
TATTACGGGCGCGTCCTCGCGAACGACGGCGTGGATCCCATGACGGGCGAGCGCCTGATCGACTTCAAGATCGTGCGCACCGTCAAGACCCTCATGCTGCTCTGCGGCATGTATGACGAGTCCGGCGAGTTCGCGACGAAGGTGGGCATCCCCTCGAAGAGCGGCGTCGGCGGCGGCATCCTCTGCGCCGCGAAGAACGGGATCGGCCTTGCGACCTACGGCCCCGTGCTGAACCCGAAGGGCAATTCGGTCGGCGGCGAAAAGATCCTGGAGTACCTGTCGACCAGGCTCCATCTCCATTTCCTTGATTCTGAACCCGTCGACGAAGCTCTTAACTGAGGAAGCGGGACAGAAAGCAGAAAAGGGGAGAGCCGCCCGGCGGGGCGGCTCTCTTTTACTTCTGTTCCTCCATCATTTCTGAAAAGCGCTGTTTGACGGCCGTGATGAACTCCGCCTCCACGGGGGAGGGCTTCAGGTCCTTCCGGGTGATGATCCCGAAGCACAGGCTCTCGCTGCAGCCCTTGAGCGGGATGGCGACCACGCCGAAGAGCCGCTCCTGGAACGGGAACGCGGGGATCCCGATCGTGTAGAAGCTGGTCTCGGAAATGACCCGCATCTGCTCCATGCGGTCCTTCACGTAGATGATCCGCGGGGAGTCGTTCAGGTCCACGATCCCGTTTTCGAGGGAGATGCTGTACAGGAGGCCCTCATACTGGCTGATATAACGGACGAACCCGTAGTCGAGAAGCCGGGAAACTTCGATCTCCTTCACCGGCCCCTGCTGGAGCAGCGGATGGTCCGCCGACAGGGAGACACAGGGACGGAAGCGTCCCACCGCGAGGTAGTTCAGGTTCCGGCTCGCGAAGTGCTGCTTCATGGTCTCCGTCTCGCTCGAGGAGAAGTGCAGGACACCGATATCGGAATATCCGCTGGAAATGTCCTCGATCACGCCGAGCGTGTCGCACTCGTTCAGCCGGAGGAACATGTTCTCACTGTCGTCGTGCCGCGCGCTGATGTCGTTGAAGCAGTCCGCGGTATGCGAGAACCTTGTCATGGAGACCGTCAGGCGGCAGCCGTCCTGGTGCACGCGGTTCACGAACCGGTCAAGATCATCCATGTCCTTCTGGAGGATACGGCAGTAGGAAAGGAAGTTCTCTCCGTTTTTTGTGAGCCGGGTCCCCTGGTTGGTGCGCTGGAAAAGCGTGAAGCCGGCATCGTCCTCGAGCGTTTTTATGATATGGCTGAGCTGCGGCTGTGATATATACATGGCCCTGGCAGCCTGGCTGATGGAGCCGTACTGCGCTACGGCGATAAAATATTTAAGGTTCCTGCTGTCCATATGCACCCCCCTGAAAGCTCCTGAAACACCGGGCGCGTCTCCGGGATCCGTACTGATAGCGGCTATTTGTTTTTCCGATAACTGCATCCATCATTCAAATTTCCGAAAAAGCGGCCGGATAGATATGATTATTATACCAAAATCACCAAAAAATGGAACGCCTAAGGAGGTACATTATGGGCAGGACAGCAGAGGATATCATCCGTATTCTTCAGGAACAGGACATCAGGATGGTGGACTTCAAAATGGTGGATGTGAACGGGCAGTATCGTCACGTCACGATCCCTTCCAGCTATTTTACGCCGGATATCATGAAGTACGGCATCGGATTTGACGCTTCGAACTACGGCTACGCCGTCATCGAGAAATCGGACATGGTCTATATCCCGGATCTTGACACCGCGGAGATCGACCCGTTCTGCGAAGTCAAAACACTTTCCATGCTGGGGAACGTATATATCATCGAGGACCCGGAAAACCGGCCGATGCCCCAGTATCCGAGAAATATCGTCAAGGCGGCGGAGGAGTACATGCGCGCGTCCGGCATCGCCGATACCATGCTCGTGCTTCCGGAATTCGAGTTCTATCTCTTTGACGAGGCAGGATGGAAGGTTGGACCGGACGAGGTGACCGCGCACATCGACTGCGAGGTCGCGCACTGGAACAGCGACTGCGAGGGCAGCGGACGCATCGTCCCGAAGCAGAAGAACTATCACATCGCGCTTCCGTTCGACAACACCTATGATATCCGCAGCGAGATCTGCCTTGCAATGGAGGATGCCGGCATCCCGGTCAAGTATCATCATCCCGAGGTCGGCGGCGCAGGACAGTTCGAGATCGAGACAAAGCTCGGCGAGATGCCGAAGATGGCGGACGCGATCCTCACGACCAAGTACATCATCCGCAACATCGCAAGGAAGTACGGCAAGACCGTGACCTTCATGCCGAAGCCCATCGCGGGCGAGGCAGGCAGCGGCATGCACGTCCATATCCTTCTGAAGAAGGACGGCCATTCGGTCTTCTCGGACGATGCGGGTTATTCCCACTTAAGCCAGACCGCCCTTTACTTCATCGGCGGGCTCTTAAAGCATGTTCCGTCGCTCTGCGCGTTCACGGATCCCAGCACCAACTCCTACAAGCGTCTTGTGCCGGGATTTGAGGCGCCGGTCACGATCGGCTACGCGACGTCCAACCGCAGCGCTGTCGTCCGTATCCCGGGCTACGTGAAGGATCCGGAGATGCGCCGCTTCGAGCTGAGAAGCCCGGACGCGACCTGCAATCCGTATTTCGCCCTTGCCGCCATCCTGATGGCAGGCCTCGACGGCGTCGAGAACAGGATCGACCCGCACGAGAACGGCTGGGGTCCGTATGACGTAAACCTCTTCAACCTTCCGGATGAGGAGAAGGCGAAGCTGAAGCACCTTCCGTCCACGCTTGAGGGCGCGCTCGACGCGCTCGAGGCGGACCACGATTACCTTATGAAGGGCGGCGTGTTCCCGGAGGAGCTCATCACGAAGTACATCGCTTTAAAGCGGGCAGAAGCAAAAGAGATCTCGACGATTCCGCATCCTGTTGAGTTTGAGAAATATTATAATGTATAATTGTTCTATACTAATGTATAATTAAATGGTACCGGCATCAAATGTATTTGTGCAACACGGTGCCTTCCGGACTGATCGGGGAGTCCGGAAGGTACCGGCAATAATCGGGCAGGCCCGGAAGCTCCTGTGACAGGGGCCGGCGGGGCTGCTCCAACAAAAAAGGGGGTAAGCTTATGATTATGTCTGTTATCAATTCCATTTCCGGTTTCCTCTGGGGATGGCCGCTGATCACGCTGCTGATCGCCGGCGGTATTTATTTCTCGGTCCGCACGAAATTCGTGCAGTTCGGGATGTTCTCCGAGGCATGGCGAGTGATCCTTGAAAAGCCGGAGAACGAGGGAGATATTTCTTCCTTCGGCGCGCTGATGGTCTCCACCGCGTCCCGTGTCGGTACCGGAAACATCATCGGCGTCTCCACGGCGATCTGCCTCGGCGGCCCCGGCGCACTGTTCTGGATGTGGATGGTCGCGGTGCTCGGCGGCGCTTCCGGATTCGTGGAGTCCTGCCTTGCCCAGATCTACAAGAAGAAGAATCCTGACGGAAGCTCCTACGGCGGACCCGCATACTATATCGAGGCTGCGCTTCACAGCCGTCCGCTCGCCATCATCTTCTCCGTCTGCCTGATCGCCTGCTACGGCATCGCCTTCAACATGCTGGCAGCCTACAACATGCAGGATACCTTCAAGTACTACAGCTTCTATGATCCGGCGGTCTTCCCGAAGGTCTTCGGCGCGGGCCTCGGCCTCCTCTGCCTGTACTGCCTGATCGGCGGCGGCAAGCGTATCGTCGCTATCTGCGAGCGCCTTGTCCCGGTCATGGGCGTGTTCTACGTCCTGGTCGCCATCGTTGTCATCGTCATGAACATCGGGAACATCCCGCACATGTTCGGCATGATCTTCGAGGATGCCTTTGATTTCAAGTCCATCTTCAGCGGCCTTATGGGCTCCTGCATGATCCTCGGCTTCAAGCGCGG
>CACXDR010000033.1 GCA_902766415.1 uncultured Lachnospiraceae bacterium | reverse complement strand
GATCACAGACCGCACCAAGGCGCTGGTGCTGGTGACCCCGAACAACCCCACGGGCAGCACGCTTTCCCGCGGGACCCTGGAGGGCCTTGCGAAGATCGCCATCGAGAAGGACATCCTGGTGTTCGCGGACGAGGTCTACGAGCGCCTCATCTATGACGGGGCGGAGCACGTGAGCATCGCCTCCCTTCCGGGAATGCAGGAGCGAACCTTCACCTTCAACGGCTTTTCCAAGGCCTACTCCATGACCGGCTGGCGCCTGGGTTACGTGGCGGCACCGGTGGAGTACCTCAAGGAGATCAACAAGCTTCACCAGAACGCGGTCACCTGCGCGCCATCCTTTGTCCAGAAGGCCGGGATCACCGCGCTCCGCGACGAAAAAAATGAAGTCGAGGAGATGGTGGAGGAGTACAGGCGGAGAAGGGATTACGCCGTAAAGGCGATCAATGACACGCCGGGACTCAGCTGCAGGGTGCCGGGCGGCGCGTTCTATATCTTCATTAACTGTAAGGAGGTCTGCGCGAAGGCGGAAATGACCAGCCAGCAGCTGGCGGAATATCTTCTGGAGAAGGCCGGCATCGCCCTCGTCGCGGGAACGGTGTTCGGAGATTCCGGGGAGGGCTACCTCCGGATGTCCTTCGCGAACAGCTATGAGAATATCGTGGAAGGCTGCCGGAAGCTGAGGGAATGTGTTGAGAAGCTCATTCCTTCATGGACAGCATAAGAAACCTGATAAAGTCCTCTGTCAGCCGGGACAGCTTCGGTGTCTTGCGGACGCTGAGCCAGATGGACCGCTCTGCCAGGGGACTTCCCAGTTTGTAGTATTTCAGCCGGGAAGTGGGCTCGGTGTACCGGAGGATCGTGTCGCGGAAGAAAACACAGGCGCTCTGGCCGTTCCGCGCCACGTTGTAGGCGGTGAGAAGCTGGTCCATATATAAGGAGACTTTCGGTTCGAAACCGGCCTGGCGGCAGATCGCCTGGGCCCGCCCATAGCCGTCCTGCGTCCTTTTCATCAGGATAAACGGGGCGTCCGAAAGAAGGCTGAGATCCACCTCCGGGACGGAGGGGTCCAGAAAGCTCCGTGTGAGGATCTGTTCGCGGTCCAGCGCGAACGGCTTCAGCTGCTCGTTGACCGCAAAGGAAGAGGGGACGCCGAGGATCAGGTATTCGCGGCCAAGCTCCGTCACGTCGGATACGGACGGATCAGGCCTCTCCACGTCGATTCCAAGCACCAGGCTTCCGTCACGGAGACCTGTCTCCATGGAAGTAAAACTGCATTCTGTGAGGATGATCCTGCAGCCCGGATGTTTCTCCTGGAAACGGTGGATGATCTCAGCCAGCACATAGGCGCAGAAGAAGGAAGAGCTCCCGATGCTGATGGTGCCCTTCAGGACGCCGGAGACCGAGGAAAAGTGCTCGTCGATCTCATTGTCCAGCGCGCTGATCCGGCGCGCCTTCTCCAGCCAGAACTGTCCCTCCGGCGTCAGCTTCACAGGGGAAGCGCTGCGGTCGAAGAGAGGGACGCCGTAAAGCTCAGTCTCGAGTTTTTTGATGGCGGAGCTCAGCGCCGGCTGGGTAATATACAGCCGCTGGGCTGCCCTGGAGAAGCTTCCCTCCTGGCTGATGGCGAGGACATATTCGTAATCCCGGCTTTTCATGTGATCTCCCTTCCGGAATGCTTCACCGGCAGAAAACGTGCCGGCAGCATCTCCTGATGGTATTATAGTAAACAACAGCTGAAAGGATGGTATGAAAATGAAAAAAAATCTTGGTGTCGTCCCCGCAGTGTATCCGATGCCGGTCCTCATGGTGGCGGCTTACGATGAGAACGGAAAGGTCAACGTGATGAACGCGGCATGGGGCATGATCTGCAATATGGACCGCATCGCCCTCTTTATCGACGAGGATCACAAGACCACGCAGAATATCCTTAAGACGAAGGCGTTCACCGTCAGCATCGCGGACCGGGAGCATATGGACGTCGCGGATTTCTTCGGCATCGCCACCGGGAACAAGATGCCCGACAAATTTGAGCGTACCGGGTACCACGCGGAAAAGAGCAGCTTCGTGAATGCCCCGGTGATCGCTGAGTTCCCGGTGGTCATGGAGTGCGAGCTGGCGGAGATCGCGGAGAACGAGAGCTTCTACTGCGTCGTGGGCAGGATCGTCAATACTGCCGCGGAGGAAGCGGTCCTTTCGGAGAACGGGAAGGTGGATCCCGCGAAGCTGAACGCCCTGATCTTTGACCAGTTCCAGAGCGGATACTATGTATCCGGGGAAAAGGTCGGAAAAGCCTGGAACGCGGGCGCGGGGCTCATGAAAAAGTAAGCGCCGCAGCCTGGGACCGCCGGCCGCAGGGGATCGTTTTTTCGTAAAAACTGAGTAATTTCCGGGTTGACACGGGATGTCCGTTCAGCTATAATCTTAAGCTGTGACGCCACCAGTATGCCTTCACCAAGCCCCGGAGAGGGATACAGGACGCTTCACGAGACACATGATACAGTGCGCACGGTCTTTGCTCCCGTGCTCAGTTCAGGAGGATAAACATGAAGAGTTTTATGGCGAATCCGGATACCATTGAGAGAAAATGGTATGTGGTCGATGCGGAGGGCGCTACCCTTGGCCGCCTGGCTTCCCAGGTTGCTTCGGTTTTAAGAGGAAAGAACAAGCCGGTTTTCACCCCGCATATTGACTGCGGCGATTATGTTATTGTTGTCAACGCGGATAAGATCAAGGTCACCGGCAAGAAGCTGGACCAGAAGGTCTACAGAAGCCATTCCGCATATGTTGGCGGTCTGAAGGAGACCACGCTCCGCGAGATGAAGGAAAAGAAGCCGGAGAAGGTGATCGAGAACGCTGTTAAGGGCATGCTCCCGAAGGGACCCCTGGGCGCGCAGATGTACAAGAAGCTCCACGTCTATGCAGGACCGGAGCACAACCATCAGGCACAGAAACCCGAAGTTCTTGAAATCAAAGGCTGAGTTCACAAAAAGGAGCGTATAGAAAATGGCAAGTGAGAGATTTTACGGAACCGGAAGAAGAAAAACTTCTGTTGCCAGAGTCTATCTGGTACCGGGAACCGGCAATATTACGATCAATAACAGAAGCATCGACGAGTATCTTGGTCTTGAGACCCTGAAGCTGATCGTCCGTCAGCCGCTGGTCGCGACCCAGACTGCAGATAAGTTCGACATCAGCGTGAACGTTGTCGGCGGCGGCATCTCCGGCCAGGCCGGCGCGATCCGTCACGGCATCTCCAGAGCGCTGCTCGGCGTCGACGAGGAGTTCCGCCCGATCCTGAAGAAGGCTGGCTTCCTTACCAGAGACCCGAGAATGAAAGAGAGAAAGAAGTACGGCCTCAAGGCAGCACGTCGTGCTCCGCAGTTCTCCAAGCGTTGATCGTTTCTTACAAACGGCGAAAAGCCCGGAAACTTTGGTTTCCGGGCTTTTTTCTTATGCTGCGGGCGGTGCTGATACTTACAGTGTTACGGGCGGTGCCGGCACTTACGGTGTTACGTGCGGTGCCGGCGCTTCCTGCCGGATCCTACCGGAACTCCTCTTTCACAGGGCCCGGCCCCAGCAGCTCATAGGTCGTGATGATTCCGCTGTCATCCATGGCCAGGATCATATGGCCGACGGTCCTGATGACGATCTGGCGGGGCTCCAGAAGCACAGCTCCGGAAAAAAGATCATAGAGACCGGAGATGTCATCCGTCCCTGTCTTTACGAGAAGTCCGGGACCGAGCATTTTTTCGCTGCTGGCTTTTTCACAGCTGAAGGACTGCTCGTCAAAAACATAGTGGCTGCCCGCTTCATCCCTGAAGTTAAAGGTCAGGGTATCTGACCCCTCCAGGTCCTCGGCGATCACGCCGGCGCGGGAGGCGATCCATTGTGTGTCGCGTTCCGGTTTGT
>CACXDR010000032.1 GCA_902766415.1 uncultured Lachnospiraceae bacterium | reverse complement strand
TCGAAGACGAAAGCGGTGAATGATGGCGAAGCAGGTATGGAAGCCCGGAAACATGCTGTATCCGGTGCCGGCGGTCATGGTGAGCTGCGGCGACGGGAACGGGAACGACAACTTCCTGACGGTCGCCTGGGCCGGGACTGTCTGCTCCGACCCGCCCATGGTCTCCATTTCGGTCCGTCCGGAGCGATGGTCCTATCATCTCCTGAAGGAGAGCGGCGAGTTCGTTATCAACCTGACGACGGAGGCGCTTGCGCGGGAGACCGACCTGGCCGGCGTCCGTTCGGGGAAGGATACCGACAAGTGGGCGCTTACGGGGCTCACGAGGGAGCCGTCGGAGAAGGTGAAGGTCCCGAGGATCGCGGAGTGCCCGGTGAACATCGAGTGCCGCGTGACGGAGGTGCTGCCGCTCGGGTCGCACCACATGTTCCTGGCAAAGGTCCTTGCGGTCGCGGTCGACGGGGCGCTCCTTGACAGGAGCGGGAGGCTCGACTTAAGGAAGGCCGGGCTCCTTGCGTATTCGCACGGGGAATATTACGGCCTCGGCAGGCTTTTCGGCACCTTCGGTTTTTCTGTCAGAAAAAAATCGAAAAAAAGGTGAACCCCGGCGCGATCTATGGTATTATAGGATACTGCCGTCTGAAAACGGCGGTATCACGTGTGTTCGAAACCATCCACACGTTAAAAAAAACTACGGAGGATATTTATTAATGAAACAGGCAAACATCAGCAGCAGTACCCTGAACCTCGCCTTCGCGGCGGTCCTGGCTGCGGTATACGCAGTCATCACGTACATGACGGCGCCGATCAGCTTCGGCCCCATCCAGTTCCGCGTTTCCGAGGCGCTCTGCATTCTCCCCGTCTTTATGCCGGCGGCGGTCCCCGGACTGTTCGTGGGATGCTTCCTCGCGAACTTCCTTTCCGGCGCGGCGGTCATGGACGTGGTCTTCGGCAGCATCGCGACGCTGATCGGCGCCGCCGGGACCAGGGTCCTGCGTGACAGGGGCGTCCTCGCGGCGGTCCCGCCGATCCTTTCCAACGCGCTCATCATCCCCTTCGTCCTTCGCTATGCTTACGGCGTCGAGGACCTGATCCCGTTCATGATGCTCACGGTCGGTATCGGCGAGGTGATCTCCGTCGGGATCCTGGGGAACGCGTTAAGGACAGTACTGGAACGATACGGAAAACGTTTTTTTGTGCCTGAGCAGGTGTAAGCAGGCCTGCAGGGTACGCCTAAGGAGGAAGGCATGGACGCATACCGGATCAGTTTTGACAGCCCGGTCCATGTATATTTCATCGGCATCGGCGGAGTCAGCATGAGCGGGCTCGCGGAGATCCTTTTAAAGGAAGGCTTCACCGTGAGCGGCAGCGACTCGAAAAAAAGCGAATTCACGGAGCATCTTGAAGAGATCGGCGCGAAGGTCTTCTACGGACAGCGTGAGGAGAACATCACGGACGGGATCGGATGCGCCGTCTTTACCGCGGCTATCCACAAGGACAACCCGGAGTACCGCGCGTGCGTGGAGAGGGGCATCCCGCTCCTTTCAAGGGCGGAGCTCCTGGGACAGCTCATGCGGCGCTACCGCCACAGCATCGCGGTCAGCGGCACGCACGGAAAGACGACGACCACGTCCATGCTTTCCCACATCCTTGTGGCGGCGGACGCTGACCCCACCATCTCGATCGGCGGCGTGCTGCCCCTGATCGGCGGAAACATCCGGATCGGCGGGAGCGAGACGTTCCTTCTCGAGGCGTGCGAATACACCAACAGCTTCCTCTCGTTCTACCCGACCATGGAGATCATCCTGAACGTCGAGGCGGACCATCTGGATTTCTTCAAGGATCTTGACGACATCCGGCGGTCCTTCGGCCTGTTCGTGAAGCGGCTCCCGGCGGACGGCACGGTCATCATCAACCGCGGGATCCGTAACTACCGCGATATCATCGGCGATTTTGCCGGAAGAGTCGTCACCTTCGGCACGGAGGACGCGGATATCACGGCGAAGGATATCGCCTACGACGAGCTCGGCCATGCTTCCTTCATCCCGGTGATCCGCGGGGAGGAGTATCCGCGCGTGCAGCTGCTGGTTCAGGGGGAGCATAACGTCCTGAATGCCCTCGCTGCGATCGCGGCCGCGCTTGAGCTCGGGATTGCCCCGGAGAAGATCCGGGAGGGGCTTTCCTTATGCGGCGGCGCGGAGCGGCGCTTTGAAAAGAAGGGCGAGATGCCGCGCGGCGGCGCCGGCAGCGTGACCGTGATCGACGATTACGCGCATCATCCGCAGGAGATCGAGGCGACCCTGAAGGCCGCGCGGAACTATCCCCACGAAAGGATCTGGTGCGTGTTCCAGCCGCACACGTATTCCCGCACGAAGGCGCTGCTTCCGGAATTCGCGGAGGCGCTTTCCCTTGCGGACCACGTGGTGCTTGCCGACATCTATCCGGCCCGCGAGACGGACACGCTCGGCGTGAGCTCCGGCGACATTGCCCGCCTGATCAATGAAAAGGAGCCCGGGAAGGCCGTCTTCCTTCCGGGCTTTGAAAGGATCGAGACCTATCTTCTTGAACACCTGTCCCCGGGGGATCTCTGCATCACCATGGGCGCGGGCGATGTCTACAAAATCGGGGAGGAGCTCCTCGGAAATTAAGTTGTCCACAGGAATCCACAAGCGTCAGCAGTCATTGTTGATAACTTGTGGATTTCTCTGAATACGGGGAAGGCTGCCGGCTTTGCCGGAGGGCGCCCGGAAGAGGGAAACACATGCTGTTCAATACGCTTCATTATATTGTGTTCCTTCCCGCTGTCACCGCAGTTTACTATCTGCTGCCGCACCGGTGGAGGTACATCTGGCTGTTCCTTGCCAGCTACTACTTCTACATGCAGTGGAACCCGAAGTATATCCTGCTTCTATTTTCGAGCACGGCGGTCACCTACACCGGGGCCCTGATCCTCACAAGGGTGAAGGAGCGGGCGGCGCGGCGGCTTGTCCTTGCGGCCTGCCTCCTCATAAACCTCTCGGTGCTCGGCTATTTCAAGTACGCGGAGTTTGCGCTCGGGCTCCTGAACCGGGTGCGCGGGATCGCCGGGGCGGCGCCGCTGTCCCTCGGGCACAGCATCCTTCTCCCGGTCGGGATCTCCTTTTTCACCCTGCAGGCGCTCGGGTACCTCATCGACGTCTACCGGGGGGACATCCCCGCGGAGCGGAATTTCATCCGGTACGCCCTGTTCGTCTCGTTCTTCCCGCAGCTGGTCGCAGGACCGATCGAGCGGTCGAAGAACCTCATGCACCAGCTTTCCGAAAAGCACACGTTCACCTACGATGCGTTCCGCGAGGGCCTGCTCCTGATCCTCTACGGCCTGTTCCTTAAGATGGTGATCGCGGACCGGGCGTCCGTGATCGCGGACACGGTCTACGCGGACCCGGCAGCGTGGCCGGGGTTCTACGTCGCGTTCGCGACGGTGGTCTTCGGGATCCAGATCTACTGCGATTTCTACGGCTATTCCGTCATCGCGGCGGGCTCCGCGAGACTCATGGGGATCCGCCTCATGAGCAACTTCGAGGCGCCGTTCCTTTCCGCGAGCATCCAGGAGGTCTGGCGGCGCTGGCACATTTCCCTGTCCACCTGGTTCCGCGACTACCTGTATATCCCGCTCGGCGGGAGCAGGAAGGGCAAGGCGCGGAAGGCCCTGAACATCCTCATCGTCTTCACGGTCAGCGGGCTCTGGCACGGCGCGGCCCTGTCCTTCGTGTTCTGGGGGTTCCTGAACGGCCTCTACCAGGTCGTGGGAGAATACCTGCCGGAGAAGCGGAAGACGCTGCCGGGTGCCAGGCTGGTCACATTCCTGCTCTTCGCGGTAACGCTCGTGTTCTTCCGGGCAGGCGGCATGCGCCCGGCTGTCATGGCGTACCGGAGCCTTTTCAGCGCCTTCAACCCGGGCATCCTGACGGACGGCTCGCTGGCCCTCCTGGGCTTAAGCATGCGGGAGCTGAAGATCCTCCTCGGCGCGGTCCTTGTGCTTATGGTGACGGACCTTTTAAAGTACCTGGGGCTCCGCCCCGCGGAGCGCGTCTTTTCCCTGCCGGGACCGGTCCGGTACCTGGTCTATGCGGGACTCTTTTTCGCGATCCTTCTTTACGGCTGCTACGGCGACACCTACGACGCGCAGCAGTTCATCTATTTCCAGTTCTGACGGCGCCCTGCGGGGCGGAGCGCGGAACGGAGACACCCTGCCTTAGGCAGCCTGCGCGGCGTTTTCGTACCGCGGCGGGACCTGATTCGGAGACAAGACCTTGAAAAAAGCGATGCGGGCGGCCGGCCTGGGACTCGCGTTCCTCCTGACCGCGTTCCTCTTTATTCATATATCCTATATGTGCCGGGGCTACGACCGCCTGATGAGCTTCTACGGCGAGCGGGAGGACAGCATGGACGTCGTGTTCGTCGGGACCAGCGTCACGTTCTCCGCGATCGCGCCCATGGACCTCTGGGACGCCTTTGGAATCCCGGCGTGCGTCTACGCGACCAACATGCAGTTCGAGAACGCAATGACCTACAGTGTCAGGGAGGTCATGAAAACGCAGTCCCCGAAGCTCCTCATGGTGGACATCGCCCCCTTCGTCGCGGGCTGCCATCCTGCCTCGGAGGAGTGGGACGAGACGAACCGGGCGCTCTTCACGAAGTTCAACCTGGACAGCATGAAGTACTCCTTTGGCCGGACGGCGCTCACCTGGGAATGCGTCCGCGCGCAGGGCGGGGATCTCTACGACTTCCTTTACTATCTTTTCGACATCGGCCGCTACCATACCGACGGGCTTAAGAGGCGCCAGTGGGACAATGCCTTCTACGACGTGAACCACGGCTTCCAGTATCTGAGCAGGAACGCCGGAGGCATGACGGTACCTTCGGAGCTCGGGACGGACGACGGGAGCGCGGAGCCGCTTCCCGGGACCGAGCAGGCGTACCTTGACCGGCTCCTTAAGGAGACGGACGGCCTTCCCTGCGAGGTCGTCTACTACTGCGCGCCGGTGTACTTCTCCGGGACCAGCTACCGGCGGAAGAACGAGGTGAAAAGGATCGTCACGGAGCGCGGCGGCAGGTTCTGGGACTTCTCCGAAAGCATGGAGGAGATCGGCATGGACCCGGAGACGGATTTCTGGGGCTATAACCACCCGGACGCGCTGGGCGCCGACAAGGCCACGGCGTTCATCGGGCGGCGCATCCACGAGGAGGTCCCGCTGCCTGACCGGAGGGGGGATCCCGCCTGGGCACAGTTCGACCGGGACCTCGAAAGCTGGCGGAAGCTCAAGCAGTGGAATATGGAGGGCGACCTTAACTGGACGCCGGAGGCTGCGGAGCCGGCGGCCTGAGGCCTGAGTTTTCCCCTGAAGAAGCCTGTGGAAGGGCCGTTTTATCACCAGAAACTTATCCACTTTCCCACAAAAACTTGTGGACTGGCGGCTGTTCTCAATTCAAAGCGGCTGTGTTATGATTAGCTGTACCCTCGGGAAGGGTTTTTGGGAAAGGGTGACAGCTGACATGCGGATCAGTTTTGGAAGTGCCGGGATACCGGCAGTAACGATCATATCAAATGAGTTCATTGACCGGATCATGCCGGCAGCGAACGGTGAATATGTAAAGGTCTACCTCTATCTTCTCCGCCACGCAGGGGAGGAGGTCAGCACGCCGGGCATTGCCGACGCGCTGGAGCTTACGGAGGGCGATGTGCGGCGGGCCCTGCTCCGCTGGCAGCGCGAGGGCCTGATCATGCAGGACGGGACGGCCCCGGAAGGGCAGCCCGCAGCGGCGAAGGAGGCCTTTGAAAAGCAGGAGGCTTCCGTTCCGGCAGCGGCGGAGCCTGCGACCCCGGTGAGGCCGGCAGTACAGACAGCACCTGCGGCAGTCCAGCAGGCACCTGCGGCAGTACAGACAGCGACAGCGGCTGCGGCGCCTGCAGCCCAGGCGGCGGCAGTACCCGCGGCTTCAGTCCCGGAGAGGGACGTGCTCCGGGAAGTGCCTTCCGCCAGGACAGCGGTTTCAGACGCGGCAGCCATGGCAGAAGCGGTCCGGGAAGCAGAAGCAGTACCGGCAGCCTCTGAAGCTGCGGTCCGGGCGGCGGCAGCGGCCCCGGCCGGAAAGAGAGAAGCGGTCCGGGAAGCGCCTGCGTTCCCTGCGCCTCCGGCGCAGCTCCCCGACAAGGGAGCGGTGGATTTCACAAGGCTCCGCGACGACGAGGAGTTCAGGACGCTTCTCTACATCGTGCAGCGCTATCTCTCCAAGATCTTCTCGCAGACAGACAGCGAGACGATCGCCTATCTCTACGACGTGCTCGGGATGCCTGCCGAGCTGATCGAGTATCTTGCGGAGCGCTGCGCGCAGAACGGGAAGACCAGCCTCCGCTATTTCGAGAGCATCGCCCTCGACTGGTACCGGAAGGGGATCCGGACGGTGGACGAGGCGAAGAAGGAGAGCTCCCAGTACACCGCGGAGGTCTACGCGGTCATGCGGGCGTTCGGGCTCGGGTCAAGAGATCCGGGGACTGCCGAGCTCACGCTGATCAAAAAGTGGTACAATGAATACGGGTTCACGAAGGAGCTCATCCTCGAGGCCTGTGCGCGGACGCTGGCGGCGACGCAGAAGCCGAGCTTCCAGTACGCGGACAGTATTCTCGGGAAGTGGCGCCGCGAGGGCGTGCGGACCATGGAGGACGTGCAGAGGCTTGACGCCGGGCACGACAAACGGGTGCGCGCGGCCGGCGCGGGAAGTGAAAAGACGCAGAAGACGCAGACCCGGTTCCATAACTTTGAGGAGCGGGACGACGATCTTGACGAGTTTGTCCGCCAGGAGACGCTGAAGAAGCTTTCCGGCGGCTGAGCGGGGGAGGTGCTTTCGGGGCATGGCGCTGAGCAATTCGCAGTACGGCGCGGTCATGCGCGAGTATGAGCGTCTCCGGTCGGAGGACCGGAGCGAGCTTGAAAAGCGGCGCGCGGCGGTCTATGCGCGGATCCCGGAGCTTAAGACCCTTGAAAAGCAGGCAGGGATCTCCGCCATGGAACGGTTCCGCGCGGCAGTCCGGACAGGCGGCCGCGCCCCGGTGGAGGGCTTTGCCGAAGAGGTGAGCGGGATCGAGAAACGGAAGCGGGAGCTCCTTCTCGCCGCGGGCTTTCCGGAGGACGCGCTGGAGCCGCGGTACCACTGCGCCGAGTGCCGGGACACCGGCTTCGTCGAGGGCAGGAAGTGCCGCTGCTTTAACCAGAAGGTCATAAAGATCCTCTACGCGCAGTCCAACATCGACCGCGTCCTGAAAAGGGAGAATTTCGAACAGTTCACGCTCGACTATTATGACGATGAGCGCGTCATCACGGCGGTGGGCATGACGGAGCGGGCCTACATGGAGCGCGTCCTTAAGATGTGCCGCCGCTTCACGGAGGAGTTTGACGAAAAGCACGGGAGCATCCTCTTCCAGGGGAACACGGGCGTCGGGAAGACCTTCCTCTCGAACTGTATCGCGAAGGAGCTGATCGGGAGCTGCCATTCGGTCATCTATCTCACGGCCGGGGAGCTGTTCGACACGCTTGCCGACGTGCGGATCGGAAGGACGGAGGACCTTGACCGGAGGGAGCTTTACGAGTATATTTTTTCGTGCGACCTCCTGATCATCGACGACCTCGGGACGGAGGCCACGAATACGTGGACGGCGTCGCAGTTTTTCTATCTTGTGAACGCGAGGCTTGCCGCGGAAAAGGGGACGGTCATCTCGACGAACCTTTCCATGCGGATGCTGAGGGATACCTATACGGAGCGCGTTACTTCAAGGATCGCGAGCGGGTATGATGTCATCACGCTTTACGGCGACGATATCCGCCGCAGGAAACGGTCACTCTGAGGCTTTCGGGCATTCACAACGGACATAAAGGAGAAGACTTATGGCAAACGAAGACAAAGAGATCGAAACCATACCGGTGGGGCCTCTTGGACTGATCCCGCTTAAGAGCTGCGAGCAGCTCGGCAAAAAGGTCGACAGCTACCTGGTGCGGTGGAGAAAGGCAAGGCAGAGTGAGCACAAGAAGACCCTTGCGTTTGCCGAGTACCAGAAGGATTCCTACATCATCGATTCAAAGATCAGCCGCTTCGGCACGGGCGAGGGCAAGGGTACCATCAACCAGTCCATCCGCGGCGACGACCTGTTCCTGATGGTGGATGTCTGCAACTACAGCATGACCTACTCGCTCTGCGGCATGACGAACCACATGTCGCCGGACGACCACTACCAGGACCTGAAGCGCATCATTTCGGCGGCGGCAGGCAAGGCGCGCCGCATCAGCGTCATCATGCCGTACCTCTACGAGAGCCGGCAGCAGACCCGCACGGGGCGCGAGTCCCTGGACTGCGCCATGGCGCTGCACGAGCTCGTCAAAATGGGCGTTGAGAACATCATCACCTTCGACGCCCACGACCCGCGCGTCCAGAACGCGATCCCGCTGAAGGGCTTCGAGACGATCACGCCGACCTACCAGTTCGTCAAGGCGCTCTTCACAGCCGAGAAGGACCTTAAGGTGGACTCCGCGCACATGATGGTCGTGAGCCCGGACGCCCACGGCATGGGACGCGCCATCTACCTCGCGAACATGCTCGGGCTTGACGCCGGCATGTTCTACAAGCGGCGCGACTACACCCGCGTCATAAACCGCCATCACCCGGTCGTCGCGCACGAGTTCCTCGGCACGGACGTGACGGGCAAGGACGTGATCGTGATCGACGACATGATCTCCTCGGGCGAGAGCGTGCAGGAGGTCGCAAGGGAGCTGAAGCGCCGCGGCGCCGGCAAGGTGTTCATCTGCGCGACGTTCGGCATCTTCACGAACGGCCTCGCGAGGTTCGACCGGTACTACGAGGACGGGATCATCGACCGCATCCTGACCACGAACCTTGTCTACCAGACGCCGGAGCTTTTAAGCCGCCCGTACTACGTGAACGTTGAAATGAGCAAGTACATCGCGCTGATCATCGACAACCTGAACCATGACAGCTCCATCAGCGAGCTGCTGGAGCCGAGCGCGAGGATCCGCAGATTTGTAGAGAATTATAAAAAATACCAGGAAAACGAGAAAAAGTAAGGAGCTGAGACCGATGGCAGACGATAAGAAGCTGGTCAAAGAGATCACCTCGATGGACGAGGACTTTGCCCAGTGGTATACGGACATTGTTAAAAAAGCGGAACTTATGGACTATTCGAGCGTCAAGGGCTTCATGGTCATCAAGCCCGCGGGCTACGCGCTCTGGGAGGCCATCCAGCAGGATCTTGACGCGCGCTTCAAGGCGACCGGCGTGCAGAACTGCTACATGCCCATGTGCATCCCGGAGAGCCTTCTCCAGAAGGAGAAGGACCACGTCGAGGGCTTCGCGCCCGAGGTCGCGTGGGTGACCCACGGCGGACTCGAGCCGCTGCAGGAGCGCATGTGCATCCGCCCGACGTCCGAGACGCTGTTCTGCGACTATTACGCGAAGACGGTCCATTCCTACCGCGACCTTCCGCAGCTCCTGAACCAGTGGTGCTCCGTTGTCCGCTGGGAAAAGACCACGCGCCCGTTCTTAAGGTCCAGGGAATTCCTCTGGCAGGAGGGACACACGGTCCACGCGACCGCGGAGGAGGCGCAGGAGCGCACCGAGATGATGCTGAACGTCTACGCGGATTTCTGCGAGGAGGACCTCGCGATCCCGGTGATCCGCGGCCAGAAGACGGATAAGGAAAAGTTCGCGGGCGCGGTCGCGACCTATACGATCGAGTCCCTGATGCATGACGGCAAGGCGCTGCAGAGCGGCACGTCCCACAACTTCGGGGACGGCTTCGCGCGCGCGTTCGGCATGCAGTTCGCGGACAAGGACAACCAGCTGAAGTACATGCACCAGACCTCCTGGGGCATGACCACCCGTATGATCGGCGCCATCATCATGGTCCACGGGGATGATTCCGGCCTTAAGCTTCCGCCGCGCATCGCGCCGGTGCAGGCCGTCGTGATCCCGGTCCAGATGAACAAGGCCGGCGTCCTTGAGAAGGCCGCGGAGCTGAAGGACATCCTTGCGGCAGCGGGCGTCCGCGTGAAGCTTGACGACAGCGACCGCCGTCCGGGCTTCAAGTTCGCGGACTGCGAGATGAGAGGCATCCCGGTCCGCGTGGAGATCGGCCCGAAGGACATCGAGGCCGGACAGTGCGTCCTGGTCCGCAGGGACACGAGGGAGAAGATCACCTGCGCCATCGCGGATCTCGCCGCGACGGTCCCGGCGCTTCTCGAGACCATCCAGAAGGATATGTACGAGGCCGCGAAGGCCCACAGGGACGCGCACACCTACGAGGCGCACGACATGGATGAGTTCACGGAGACCGTGAAGACGAAGCCGGGCTTCATCAAGGCGATGTGGTGCGGCGACCAGGCCTGCGAGGACAGGATCAAGGAGCTGACCACGGCCACAAGCCGCTGCATGCCGTTCCATCAGGAGAAGATCGGCGAGACCTGCGTCTGCTGCGGGAAGCCGGCGAAGAAGATGGTCTACTGGGGCATCGCGTACTAAAAGTCAATGAAAAGGGCTGCCGTATTAAGCACTCTGCCGGACACCCCGGGAACATGGACCGGCAGGCTGCTTAATACGGCAGTTTTACTTTCTGGGGATGGCTATGAAGATACCAACAGACGTTCTTTATATCCTGAAGACGCTTTCTGACGCGGGGTTCGAGGCCTACGCGGTGGGCGGGTGCGTCCGCGACGCGGTCCTCGGGCGGGAGCCGGAGGACTGGGACATCACGACGAACGCGGTGCCTGCCGAGGTGAAGGGCCTTTTTAAGCGGACCCTGGACACGGGGATCGAGCACGGCACGGTGACGGTCATGCGCGGGAAGACCGGGTACGAGGTCACGACCTACCGGGTCGACGGGAAATATTCCGACGGCAGGCATCCCGATTCCGTGACGTTCACCCCGGAGCTTTCGGAGGATCTTAAGCGCCGTGACTTTACGATCAACGCGATGGCCTGCGGCCAGGACGGGGAGATCGTGGATCTTTTCGGCGGGCAGGAGGACCTGGAGCGGCGGCTCATCCGCTGCGTCGGCGACCCGGACGAGCGCTTCACCGAGGACGCGCTCCGCATCCTGCGCGCGGTCCGCTTTTCCGCGCAGCTCGATTTCCTGATCGAGGAGGGGACCATGGCGGCGCTGAAGCGCCACGCCCCGAACCTGGTGCACGTGAGCCGGGAGCGGATCCTCGCGGAGCTGAACAAGACCATCTTGTCGGACCATCCGGAGAAGCTCGCGCTTCTTTCGGAGACAGGGATCCTGCCCTTTATCGGGGACGATGCCGGCTTCGGGCGGCTCTGCGTCCCGCGGGCGGCCGCCCTGCTCCCGAAGGAGAAGTACGTCCGCTGGGCGGCGGCGTTCCGTTTCCTTCCGGGGCAGAAGGTCCGGGAGGTCCTGAGAGGCCTGAAAAGCGACACGGAGACCGCGGACAGGGCCGCGCTTCTCGCGGATGAGCTGAAGCGCCCGCTTCCTCTGACGGAGACGGAGACCAGGTTCCGGCTTGCGGAGACCGGGCCGGACCGGTTCGACGACCTTCTTAGCCTGGCGCGCGCAGGCTTCGGCGTGCCCGGCGGAGAAGCGCCGGAGGGCTGCCGGGCGGCGGACGGCCCGGAGCCGGCACCTGCCGGCACGGACCGCGCGGAAAGCGGGGTCACTGCCGGAAATACGGGATACGCGGAAAGGATGGAGCGGGACATTCTCGCGCGGGGCGACTGCATCGCCCTGAAGGACCTTAAGATGACCGGGCGGGACCTGATCGCCATGGGCGTGAGGCCGGGACCCGGCATGGGAAAGCTCCTCGGGGAGCTGTTCCGCCATGTGCTTGAGCATCCGGAGGACAATACGCCGGAGAGGCTTAAGGAGATCGCGGGGAGCGCGTCCGGAAGCCCGGAGTAACGGCCGGCCGGCGCGGGAAAAGCGGGTTTTGACCGGGCACCGGGATAAGGGTGCCGGAGATTATCAAGGGATCGGTATCATGTCAGATATGAAAAACGGAAACGAACAGAAAAACAGAAACGTCGCGGCCTTTGCTGCGGTCTTCCTCGGCATCCTTACCGCAGGCATGGGCGCGCAGGTGCCGGCATGGCAGCAGGACAGAGGCCCCGGCGCAGCCATACATGGGAACGCGGGCTCCGGGCAGGCGGCTTCGCCTGATACGGAGAACGTAAACGCCGCTGCGGAGGGAACCTACCTGCCTGTCGTCTGGTACAACGACGAGGGGATCTTCTTCTACCGCCCGGAGACGGGAAAGAGCGAGCGGATCACGGCCTTTACGGGCAGGAGCACCGACCGTATGACGGAGCTCTACGGGGAGAAGAATCCCGCCGATTATGTGAGCTTCACGGAGGACGGGAAGCGCGCGTACTTTATGA